>SYBH01000147.1 GCA_005787345.1 Actinomycetota bacterium | reverse complement strand
GAGGAACGTAATCGCACGTCCGTCTTGGGTGACCTGATAGGCGCCGATGTGCTAGGTGATGCCACCAGCCTCACCAGCAACAACATTGGCATTACGGATTTGATCAAGGAGTTTGGTCTTGCCGTGATCGACATGACCCATCACAGTGATCACCGGCGGACGATGTGGCCACGCCTCGTAGGTTGTGTCGTCGACATCTTCTTCGAGCATGAGCAATTTCTGCAGCTCGACTTCTTGTTCTTCTCCGGGGTTAACGAGACGAATAGATGCGCCGATTTCGGCAGCAAAAAGTTCGATCATGTCGTCGCTCAGCGATTGCGTAGCGGTGACCATTTCGCCCTGTTGCATGAGGAAGCGAACGACGTCGGCCGCCGTGCGATTCATCTTGGGGCCAAGATCCTGCGCAGTTGACGCGCGTTCTACGACAACTTCACCAACTGGGATTGGTGTTTCACGAGGCGTATAGCTCGGTGCGTCGATCGGCTGAAGTTCGTCGCGGTTACGACGACGACGACCCTTACGCTTGGGACGCGGACCACCGGGACGACCACCAGGACCGCCACCAGGACGACCGCCGCCACCAGGACGACCACCAGGACTGCCACCGGGACCACCGCCACCGGGACCACCAAAGCCACCACCAGGGCCGCCGCCACCAGGACCACCACCGGGACGAGGGCCGTTGAAGCCTCCGCCGCCGGGACGACCACCAGGAGCGCCGCCACCAGGACGACCACCAGGACCGCCAGCACCGGGACCACCAGCACCAGGACCACTAGGACGACCGCCAGGACGCGCACCAGGAGCAGGCGTTTCGCGACGCATACCGGGGGGCGGCGGAATGGGCTTACCCGTCGAAGAAATCGGGGGGCGTGCGCCGGGGGGCGGCGGAATGGGCTTACCCGTCGAAGAGGTCGGAGGACGCTGCGGCATCGGAGCGCGTGCCGCCGGCGCGGCCGGATCTCCGGCTGCCGGTGCGGTCGGTGCGGTCGGTGCCGTCGGTGCCGTCGGGGCAACAGGTGCCTCGGCCGCAGGCGCAGGAGCAGGCGCAACAGGAGCAGGCGCAGGCGCAACAGGAGCTTCGCGGCGGGGGCCAGAACTACCCGATGACGAAATGACACGCTTCGGTGCAGCCGGCTTCGGCACAGGAGCAGGTTCCGGTGCAGGTTCGGGCACCGGAGCAGCCGTCTCGACCTCGGCAACTGGAACGTCGGCAACTGTCGGTTCCGGTTCGGCGGGCGCCACAGCAGCCTCGGCCTCGTCCGGTTCGTCGGCAGTCTTCTTTGCTGCAGCCTTCGTGGCCGGAGCCTTCTTGGCGGGAGCTTTCTTCGCCGCGGTCTTCTTGGCCGCTGCCTTCTTGACCGGAGCCTCTGGTTCCTCGGGCTGCACATCGCGAACAAGACCTTCACGCTCGGCTTTACGGCGAACGCGGTCAGCTTGAGGCTCGACGACGCTTGAGGAATGGCTCTTCACGCCGATCCCGAGCGCGACGCACAGATCCAAGGTCTCTTTATTGGTGAGACCTAGTTCTCGTGCCAGCTCGTACACACGGATGTTGGACGGCAACTGCTACCTCAGTGATCGTGGTTCGGGACCCACCAAACAAAGCGTCAGATGGGCTCGACCCGCCGTGACACAGCCACGGAACGGGTCTCTATCCTCGCACGACACAGCGTCGGACGAGGAATGGTGAGGACTACGCCGGATCTTCCGAACCGGTTTCTTCGGCGGCCTCTGTCTCGGCTGCCTCAACGATGGCTTCGGCTTCGGCCACAACTTCGGCTTCGGCTTCGGTCTCTTCGACATCTTCCGCAGCTTGGGCGTAGGCCTCGGCCGACATTGCTTCGCCGCCCTCTGCGGGCTGCCAAACCTGTTCGCCTGTTTCAGCGTCAACAACCCATTCGCCTTCCGCCCAATCCTGATTGGCGTAAGCCTCTTCTTCAGCAAGTTGCGTTTCGGACTTGATGTCAACGCGCCAACCAGTGAGACGGGCAGCAAGACGAGCGTTCTGCCCTTCCTTGCCGATGGCCAGAGAGAGTTGGTAGTCGGGGACGATAACCTCGGCGGTGCCGGTGTCTTCGTGAATACGAACTTCTTTGACCTTGGCGGGCGACAGGGCCTTCATGACGAAGTCGGCCGGTTCATCGGAGAACGGAACGATGTCGATCTTTTCGCCACGAAGTTCGTTGACGACCATACGAACGCGAGCGCCGCGGGCGCCGACGCACGCGCCGACGGGATCGACGTTGGAATCGTTCGACAGCACAGCGATCTTGGTGCGTGCTCCTGGTTCACGAGCACAAGCCTTGATTTCGACAACGCCATCGGCGATTTCGGGAACTTCGAGTTCAAACAGTCGCTTGATGAGACCGGGATGGGTACGGCTCGTGACGATCTGCGGACCCTTTGCCGTCTTACGAACCTCGACGATGTACGCCTTCACGCGCGCACCTGGCTCGGGACGCTCGTAGGGAACCTGTTCGGCCTGAGGCATAAGCGCTTCGACGCGACCAAGATCGAGCAGCGTGTAGCGCGCATCGGTCTGCTGGATGATGCCGGTAACGATGTCGCCTTCGCGACCTGCGTATTCCTCGTACTTCATTTCGCGCTCGGCTTCACGAATGCGCTGGTTCATGACCTGTTTCATCGTTTGCGCAGCAACACGACCCCACACCTCGGGTGGCGGGGTGACATCGAACTCTTCACCTTCGGGGATACCGTCGTCGTCAAGGGCCTGCGCCATCACACGAACTTCGCCGGTATCGGGATCGATGATGACCCACGCATATTCCTGTGAATCTGGCAGCCGCTTGTAAGCGGATTCGAACGCGTCGGCGAGTGCGCCAAACAGCGTGTCGATCGAGATTCCCTTGTCGACGGCGAGTGCCTGGAGTGCCTCGATGAGATCAGGGGAGTTCATCACGACTGGACCTTCTCTTCCTTAGGGGACGCGTTCGACGCGTCCTTCTTAGCCTTCGTAGTTTTCGGCGTAGTTTTCGGCGACTTCACGGCTTTCGTGCCGTTCTTAGGGCCGCCCGGTTTGGGTGCGGGACCCCAGACGAATGTGGTGCGTGCCTTTTCGATTTCACCAAGGTTGAGCGTGATGCTCTCCCCCAGTGGTTCGTCGAGGGCAATGGTGACCGTGGTGTCGGTCGAACCGGTAACGGTGCCGGCGAACCGACGACCAACCGGGTGATTCGGGAATGTCTTGACCGCAACGGTGCGACCAACCGCCCACGCGTAGTGAGCAGGCGTGCGCAGTACGCGTTCAAGACCGGGGCTGGACACTTCGAGCGTGAAGCTGCTTGAAATGGGATCGTGTTCGTCGATCGCTCGCGAGATTGCTCGGGTCGTTTTGGTGATGTCGTCGATACTGACGCCACCTTGACGATCAACCGTGACTCGCAGCACGGGACCAACCTGTTCAAGATCAAACAGTTCGAGACCCTCTGCGGCCACCAATGGTTCGATAAGTGCTCGTACACGTGCGGACACGCTCATTGCTGGCCTCCTTCCAAGGGGGTTTCAAAGATCACAGACTGCGAGGTGACCGCAACCTGAATTCGGCCGAAACAAAAGGCGTGGGCGAAAAGCCCACGCCTTCGTCAGTACTGCCGAACGATTGCGATAGTCCGAGTGTAGACCCCTCGACCCAGAAACGACCACCCGGGCTTTCGCACTCACCCACCGATTCAGCCAAGAAACCCCAGTTCAGACGGGGTTTTCGGCTCGTATCAGTGCGGGCTCAATACGAGCGGGCGACGATCGCAATGGCGCCGTCGGCGTTATCGGAAGCCGGCAGCGAGCCGTCCGGCATCACCAAACAACGAACCGTGACGCTGGACTTGGCCAGTTCGGCCTCGCCATCGGTGCCCAGGCTGACCCAAGGGATTCGGGCCCACCCAGTGGCGGCGGCTTCAGCGGCTTCACCAATAGAGGAGACATCGACCGTGCGCGAGTTGCGACGATCGGTGGCTTCGGCAAGGAGTTGGGCCTGACCGGCATCGAGAGCGGCGGCAACAGTGGCTGCGATGCCATTGAGGGCAACTGCGTCTTTCGCTCCGGTGAAACGGTTGGCCAGGGTGACGACACCTTCGGTCAGATCTCGGGGACCAAGTTCGAGGCGAACCGGAACACCCTTGAGTTCCCAATCAGTCGCACGACGACCCATTGAGGTTTCGACGCGTACATCGAGTTCGACGCGTACGCCAGCATCGGCGAGTTCTTCGGCGAGTGTGCGGCAACGTTCGATGACGGCGTCGTCATCACGAACGGCAAGCACTACAACCTGCACTGGCGCCAGGGCTGGCGGAATGCGCAAACCGTTGTCGTCGCCGTGACACATGATGAGTCCACCGACCATGCGTGTGGAAACTCCCCACGAAGTTGTCCAAGCATGTTGCTGGGTGCCTTCGTTGTCGAGGTACTGAATGTCGAAGGCCTTCGCAAAGTTCTGACCGAGTTCGTGACTCGTGCCCATTTGCAACGCTTTTCCATCGCCCATCATCGCTTCGCAGGTCATGGTGTTCGTAGCGCCAGCAAAGCGTTCCTTCGCCGTCTTTCGCCCAACGACAACAGGCATCGCAAGAACATCGTGCATGAATGACTCGTACACCTCGTGCAGAATTCGTTCGGCGTACTGGCGACCATCAACTTCGCTGACGTGCGCGGTGTGGCCTTCTTGCCAAAGGAACTCGCTCGTACGCAGAAAGACGCGCGGGCGAAGCTCCCAGCGAACAACGTTGGCCCACTGATTCAGCAACAGTGGAAGATCACGGTAACTCTGCACCCACTTGGCCATGAACTCGCCGATGACCGTTTCCGATGTCGGACGAACCACGACTGGCTCTTCAAGTTCCTTGCCACCAGCAACAGTGACGACTGCGAGTTCGGGACTGAAACCTTCGACGTGCTCGGCTTCACGCTTGAGATAGCTCTCGGGGATGAACAACGGGAAATAGGCGTTCTTGGCACCGGCGCGCTTGATGCGGCGATCAACCTCGGCCTGCATCTGCTCCCAAATTGAATAGCCATAGGGGCGGATAACCATCGTGCCGCGCACCGGACCGTTATCGGCCAGTTCCGCCTTGGCAACGATGTCTTGGTACCAGCGCGGAAAGTCTTCGGACTGCGGGGTGAGAACAGGAGCCTTTGCCATGGGTGACGATGCTAGGCGACGCCCTCTTCACCCTCAGCGAGGTTGCGCTCACTCAGTCGATCTTGCGAATGATCTGAATGCGCTCTTCAGCGTTGTTGGCGTCGTCGCCCTTATCGTCGAGCAACGCCATGCGATCGGCTTCGGCTTCGGCCGCCGCTCCGTCGTCCTTGCGCCGAAGCGCTTCTTCGACTCCCCCGTCGGCAATGATCTGCGCCCATTCCACAAGCGCTTCGACCATCTCAGGTTCGGGAACGACCTTTACAACCTCGCCCTTTACGAACAGATGACCACGCTTACGCCCAGCAGCAATACCGAGATCAGCTTCGCGGGCTTCGCCTGGTCCATTCACGACACAACCCATGACCGCGACCTGGATGGGAATGTTCAAGCCCGTGAGCGCTTCTTGCGCTCGGGCAGCAACGTCAATGACATCGACTTCGGCACGGCCACATGACGGGCATGCAATGAGATCGAGCCCACGCCGTTCACGCAGACCAAGACTTTCAAGCAACCAACGACCAGCGCGAACTTCTTCGACGGGGTCGGCAGTAAGCGAATACCTGATGGTGTCGCCGATTCCTTCGGCCAACAACGTGGCCATGCCGGCGGTTGCCTTTACGAGACCCGCAGGAGGTGGGCCCGCCTCGGTGACACCAAGATGCAATGGATAGTCGACAGTGTCGGCAAGCAATCGGTACGCATCGATCATCAATGCCACGTTCGACGCCTTGACCGAAATCTTTACGTTGTCGAAACCGACCTCTTCGAAATACGCGAGTTCGCGCTTGGCCGATTCGACCATTGCTTCGGCGGTGACTTTGCCGCCGTACTTCTCGTACAACTCGGGATCGAGCGAGCCACCGTTCACGCCAATACGAATCGGAATGCCGCGGTCCTTCGCTTCGAGCGCCACGGCCTTGATGTGTTCGGGTCGGCGAATATTGCCGGGGTTCAAGCGCAAACCTTGAACGCCCGCTTCCATCGCTTCAAGGGCTCGTCGGTACTGATGATGAATGTCAGCAATGATCGGCAACGGCGAACGCGGAACAATGTGTGCAAGTCCTTCGGCGGCCTCTTGTTCGTTGCACGTGCAACGCACGATGTCGCAACCGGCACCAGCGAGTGCGTAGATCTGTTGCAGCGTGCCTTCGACGTCGGCTGTCTTGGTGGTCGTCATCGACTGGATCGTGATCGGCGCTCCACCACCCACGGCAACATCGCCAACATGCAACTGACGGGTTGCACGTCGTGGATACCGGGTTTGGGGGGAAAGCTCGCTCACAGTGATGAGGTTAGGGCTACGGCGAGAGATTTACGGGGTCCACGGCATCGAGATACAGCGTGGACGCGAAGAGCCCGACCATGAGCAAGACCACGATGTAGGTGACGGGCATGAGTTTGGCCATGTTCACCCGATAGGCCTTGCCCGAAATGCGCGTACGGATCTCTTCGTAGGTCGCGACGGCGATGTGGCCACCATCGAACGGCAGAATCGGTGCAAGGTTGATGAGGCCGAGGAAAATGTTGACTGTCGCGAGCAACGCAAGAACTCCGGCCCAGCCCGCCTGCTCACCGAGTTGGGTACCGACGTTCACAATGCCAAGAAGTGACATCGGACGATCGAGATTTGAGGAGGTCGATGAGCTCGAGCCCGACGAACTCCCCGATCCTGAGCTCACCGGCTCTACCGATGAATCAGAACCGAAGTCCGAGGATCCGCCATTGGCCACTTGGGAGGCCAACTTGCTGATCCCGGAAGGCGAGAAGATGCGGCCCATTCCTTGAACTGACCCAACAACGGTGTCACCGAATGCTCCGACAGCTTGGCCCGTTGCTTCAACGATGCCGGCCTGCACCATCACCGAGCTTGGACTCACGCCGAGAAATCCGCGGTACCCATCGACCGGCATTGGGATGGGCCCATCGACCGTCGTCGTGAACGCGCGGTCATTGCGATCAAATGTCACCGTGACTGGACCAATGAATCGTTGAAGTGCGGCCTGCATTTCGGAATATGACGACACTGAAACGTCGCCGACCTTCGTGACTCGATCGCCAGGAACCAACGGCTGCAGTGCACGTGCGCCGTCAGCATTCAGTGACCAACCGATTTTCGCAGGAATAACGAGTTCTTCATCTCCACGCTGAACTGTGAGTTCGCCTGAAGAACCGCCTTGAGCGCGCACGACGCTCGTGAAATCGTCGAATGCGCCAACGGGCTGTCCGTTGAACGCAATGATTCGATCGCCCGGCTGAAGCCCTGCATTCGCAGCAGCAGACCCCGATGAGACGGTGTCGATCTTCCACTTGTCTTTAGAAGGCTGACCAAACCCGGCAAACACCACAACGAGCAGCAAGAGACCCAGAACGATATTCACCATCGGGCCAGCAAGAACTACTGGCATGCGCCGCGAATAGGACTGCGCTCGATAGGTGCGGGCCTCTTCATCGGACTCGTCGAGTTCTTCAAGGCCATGCATGCCGATGATGCGCACATACGCTCCGGCAGGAATCAGTTTGAGGCCGTACTCAGTTTCACCGCGACGGAATGACCACACGCGCGGGCCAAAGCCAATGAAGAACTCCGTGACTTTCATGCCATTGCGTTTCGCCATAAGGAAATGGCCCATTTCGTGCAGAAACACCGACGCAACGATGGCGACAATCAACACGAACAACCAGATACGAGTAAGCGCAACCCAACCCAGCAGCGTCAGAAGAAGTCCGAGCAAAACGAACTGGTTGCCAAATATCCGATCAATAAGGGAAGAGCGAGGAGGTTCTCCCGAATCTCCCTGCTCAGTTTCGTTTGGAATTGAGGACGTTGTCATTAGCGCACCACCGAGGCGAAAGAGTTGAGTTCTTCTAGAGCAATACGTCGGGCCTGCGAGTCGGCTTCGATCACTGAAGCCGCATCAGTTGCTGGGGCGCCATCGTGACGATCCAGCGTGGCAGCAATGACTGCGGCAATGTCACGCCAAGCGATCTGGCTTTCAAGGAACGCTTCAACAGCAACCTCGTTGGCCGCACTGATCCAAGCCGGCGCGGTTCCGCCTGCGCGACCCGCCGCGTAGGCAAGGGCAAGACACGGAAACGCTTCGAGATCAGGTGGTTCAAAATCAAGACGACCAAGAGTGGTCCAGTCGATTCTTCCAAATGGAGTGGAAATGCGATCGGGCCACGCCAGCGCGTAGCCAATTGGGAGGCGCATGTCGGGAGTTGAAAGCTGGGCGATCGTCGATGCGTCAGTGAACTCAACCATGGAGTGCACAACTGACTGCGGGTGAACCACGACTTCGATGTCGTCGAAACCGATGCCGTAACCAGCATCGCCTGCAGGTGTTCCGAAGAGTTCATGGGCTTCGATGACTTCAAGACCCTTGTTCATCAGTGTTGAAGAGTCGATCGTGATCTTTGGACCCATACTCCATGTCGGATGGGCGAGGGCGTCTGCAATCGTGACAGATGCGAGATCGTCAATAGTTCGGCCACGGAATGGTCCACCGCTCGCGGTGAGCAGCAATCGAGCAACTCGGTTCTTCTTGTCGGTGGCACGAAGGCATTGATGAATTGCGCCATGTTCGCTGTCGACAGGAATGAGCTCGGCACCAGGCGTGCGACGCGCCACCTGAACAACAGGACCGGCAGCGATGAGTGACTCTTTGTTGGCCAGTGCGAGACGTCGACCGGCCTCAAGCGTTGCCAGTGTTACCGACAGGCCGGCAAATCCAACCACGCCGTTCACGACTACATCGGCCTCGAGCGCAAGGCTCGCCATCGCGTCGGCGCCAACCCGAACTTCAATACCTGGGAGTTCGGCTGCAATGAAGCGCGCCGCCTCGGGATCGCTAATCGCTACCACCGAGGGGCGATAGCGACGGGCTTGTTCGATGATCAGTTCAGGCTGGCGGCCTGTGGCCCCGATGGCGCTGAGTTCGAAACGGTCAACTTCGGCTTCAATGACCTCGAGCGCTTGAGTACCGATCGAGCCAGTAGAACCGGCGAGAGCGACACGGGTCAGCGACATGGGGTTCAGCCTACCGAGACAGGGTGCGTGATTCCCCGCGGTATCAGCCCAATCCGAGAATTCTCACCAAGTAATAGGTCGTGGGGAGGACGAACAGCAGCGCATCAAACCGGTCGAGAACACCGCCGTGTTCGGGGATGAGCGAACCCATGTCCTTCAGGCCAAGATCACGCTTGAACAGCGACTCGGCCAAATCGCCCAGTGGCGCAACGACAGCGAGGATAACTGCAAGCACTAACGCCTTGCCCACGCCCAGCGAACTCACGCCAAGAACGACAACAAAAACGAAGACGGCAAAGACCGTCGCGGCCATTCCGCCAACAAGACCTTCGACGGTCTTGTTCGGAGAGATTGAACTCAGCGGACTTCTTCCCATCGCCCGACCGAAGAAGAATCCACCAACGTCGGTAGCCACTGCCGCAACGACTGCAACAAGGAGAATACTTACGCCTTGGGCGGGAATGTTCACGATCAGCGCGGCGAAACTTCCAAAGACGCCCACCCAGACAACACCTATCAGGGTGACACCAAGATTGGCGGTGGGACGAGCACGGCCACTGGCGCTGCTCAGGTACCACACGATGCCGAAGAGGAATGTGAGGAAGATGATCGCGGGGATCGCCGACTCACCCTTCCAGTACGCCGCAAGCGGCAACCCTGCAATTGCAGCAAGACCAAGCAACGTTGCAGGTCGGAACCCACTCTTTTGCATCGCGCCGAAGTACTCAAACCCTGCAGCGACAAGGACCACTTCGATGAGAACTAGTGCCGGCACAGGACCGGCTTTAAATAACAGTGCTGCGATAATCGCCATTCCGATACCGACAGCAGCCGCTATCGGGACATTGCGCGACTTCGAGGCCACCGCCCCCGTTTCGCCATCATTCGGCGTTTGCACGCGTTCGGTACGGCCAGTAGATGGAGGTGGAGGTGGAGGCGGGGCAACGGCAGACGAGCCAACAAGATCGGGCGGAAGCAAGATCGCGGACAATGGATCGACCTTTTCACGAGATGCCCGAGAAGATCGACCGCGGCGCGAACCGCGACGACGAGGTTGCGGATCGAGTTCGACATCATCGAAGTTGAGATACGCCTCGTCGGAAATGCGTTCATCGGTATCGAGCGCTCCGAGGCGTTCGACAACTGGTTCCTCGGGTTCGGACGCCGCAAGGTCGGCGAGAAGGTCTCCGTGATCAGTGGTGTCGTGTTCACTGCGCCAACGCGGCGTGTCGGCCATTGACGCGCGGTCCTCATCGACAGGGTTATCACCAATAACGACGGCAGGAACTTGACCAGTTGCTGGCTCGGTCCAGTGCGGCATTTCGTGTTCGCCCGTTGGCGGTCCCACATTCATGACTGGCGGTGGAGGCGGCGGAAGTTCACGCTCAGGAAGTCGAGTGGCCACATCGGGACGGCTTGAAGCTTCAGCGATTTCATCGGCGGTGATGATCCGAACCTCTTCAGGATCACCAGGTGCTCTCGGTTCGCGGAACAGATCGTCGGGAGCCATCAGTCCTCCATCAACTCGGTTTCTTTGGCACCCAACGCCTCGCCAATTTCGGCTTCGTGACTGTGGATGATTTTGTCGAGTTCTTTTTCGGCGCGCTCTAGTTCGTCTTTCGAAAGGTCGCCACCTTTTTCAAGCGCTTCAAGTTCCTGTCGAGTCGAACGACGCTGATTGCGCAGCGCAATCTTCCCGTCTTCGGCCATATTCTTGACGACCTTCACGAGTTCCTTACGACGCTCACCAGTCAGGGGAGGAAACGAAAGACGAATCGAGATTCCGTCATTGCTTGGATTGAGACCGAGGTCTGACTGCTGCAACGCCTTCTCGATCGCACCAATGGCACCTTTGTCATATGGCGTTATGAGCAACTGGCGCGCTTCAGGAACGTTGAAGCCAGCGATCTGTTGCAACGGCACTTCGGAGCCGTAGTAGTCGACCGGAATCTTTTCGACGAGCGCGGGTGCTGCACGACCGGTGCGAATTGACGAGAAGTCCGCACGCGTGTGCGTGACAACCTTCTTCATTTTCTCGACGGTTTCTGCAAGGAGCAGATCGGCCATCTCTGATGTCATCGGAACACTCCAGGAGATATCGAAGAGAGCGACGGGGTCTCCAGCGACCGCCTCAACGGACGAGAGTACCGACCGAACCGCCCTCAAGTAGCGAACGCACATTGCCTTCGCCGGTGAGATCGAACATAACGATGGGCAAATTGTTGTCCATACACAGCGTGATTGCCGTGGAATCCATGGCGCGAAGGCCCTGATTCAGTACGTCGAGATAGGAAACTTCCTCAAGTTTTGTGGCCTCAGGATTCGTACGAGGATCATCGGTATAGATGCCATCGGTGCCCGAATGCGTGCCCTTGAGCAGGACTCCGGCTTCGATCTCGACGGCCCGCAATGCAGCGGTGGTATCGGTGGTGAAGAACGGGTT
>SYBH01000146.1 GCA_005787345.1 Actinomycetota bacterium | reverse complement strand
TCCTTGACGAAACCGAGTCCGGCCTCGACATCGATGCATTGCGCATCGTCGCCAGAGGCGTGCGCGAGGTACTCGCCGCACGACCCGAACTCGGTATTCTCGCCATTACGCATTACCAGCGACTTCTTGATGAGCTGAACCCTTCGTTCGTGCACGTGCTCATCAATGGCCGCATCGTCGAATCAGGCGGTCCTGAACTTTCACGCAAGCTCGAAGCCGAGGGGTACGACGCATGGCTGTAAGCACCGACCCGATCGATGGAACACGCCTGAAAGAGCAATTCCCCCTTCTTTCACGCGAGGTTCACGGCAAGCCGATTGTGTATCTCGATTCAGCGGCCACCTCGCAGAAGCCGCTGTCGGTATTGAACGCGATGGACGACTACTACCGCACGATTAATTCGAACGTGCATCGTGGCGTCTACATGATCGCTGAAGAAGCCACGAATCGTATGGAAATCGCTCGAGCACTTGTTCGCGATTTCATTGGCGCGCGCTCCTCTTCCGAAATCATCTTCACCAAGAACGCAACCGAAGCTCTCAATATGGTTGCGCAGAGTTGGGGACGAGCAAATCTTTCTGCCGGCGATGTCGTCGTGCTCAGCCATATGGAACATCACGCCAACATCGTTCCGTGGCACATGCTCGCTGCCGAGATCGGAATTCAACTGCGTTGGATTCCACTCGATACCGAAGGACGCCTCGATCTCACCGAACTCGACACACTTCTCGATGGCGCCAAAGTTCTCTCGGTCACCGCAATGTCGAATGTGCTTGGAACCATGAACCCGGTTCGCACACTCACCGATGCCGCTCGCAAGGCCGGTGCAATCAGCATGATCGACGGCTGCCAATCGGTGCCCCACGGCACAACCAATGTTCAAGAACTCGGCGCCGACTTCCTTGCGTTCTCTGGACACAAGATGTGCGGCCCCACAGGTATCGGTGTTCTTTACGGACGCGAAGACCTCCTCGAGGCGATGCCACCGTTCCTCGGCGGCGGGGAAATGATCCGCGATGTTCGCCTCGACGGATTTACAACCAACGATCTGCCCTGGAAGTTCGAAGCAGGTACGCCAGCCATTGCTGAAATCATCGGGCTTGGCGCGGCGGTCGAATGGCTCAATGGCGTCGGCATGGACAATATCCGCGCTCACGAAGTTTCACTTACCGAGTACACGATTTCGACGCTTCACCAACGTTTTGGCGATCGCATCAACATTCACGGACCAACAAGTGCCCTCGAACGTGGCGGCGTGTTCAGTTTCGATTTCGACGGCCTGCACCCCCACGACATTTCACAGGTTCTTGACCAGCACGCGGTCTGCGTGCGCGCCGGACATCATTGTGCGAAGCCACTCATGAAACTCCTCGGCATTGGCGCTACAGCCCGCGCCTCGGTCTACGTCTACAACGACACCGCCGATATCGATGCCCTCGCCGACGCCCTCGATGCAACTGGCGCGTTCTTCACCCTCTAGTCCCCTACGCTCAACTACACACCACGCACAGGGAGTGCCGCCAATGCCCGGCCTCGAAGACCTCTACCGAGAAATCATCCTCGACCACTATCGCAACCCGCGTAATCGCGGCGAACTCGAAACCCCTCCGGCACATCGCGTCGAAGGTTTCAATCCGCTTTGTGGCGATGAAATCGTGCTCTACCTCGACCTCGATGCCGATGGTCGCGTGGCCGACATTCGTATTTCCGGCCAAGGCTGTTCAATTAGCCAGTCATCAGCATCAATGATGTCGGCGGCGGTTAAAGGCAAGACCGTTGCTGAAATCGACGATCTCACCCGCGCCTTCAAAGCAATGATGTCGATTCATGAAAATTCACTCGAAGGTGCCGAGACAACCGAACCGATCGATGCACCCGATGTGAAACTTGGCGATCTCGAAGCGCTTCGGGGTGTCGTGAAGTTCCCGGTTCGTATCAAGTGCGCAACGCTTGCCTGGAACACTCTCGCTCAAGGCATCGAAGAATCTTCCGCCTGAAGCATTCGTTGTGGGTCGAATCGCTTACGGAACGAACTCGTAACGAATCGGGCACGTATCAACATGATTGACCATCACCCTTGGTAGCCACTTCGACTCACCTGTGAGTTCAAGGTTTCGGGTGTGAACGGCAATGGCTAAAGCCGTTTCTTGCAGTTCGGCGCGAGCCAAGGCCTGCCCAAGGCAGAAGTGTGGCCCCATGCTGAACGTAAACGACCACATGGTGGGATCACGAGTGATGTCGAAACGATCCGGGTCCTCATAGCGAAGCGGGTCTCGGTTTGGGCCGCCAATGATCGTGGTAACTGCTTCGCCTGCCTCGAACTGCAGCCCAGCAAGTTCCGTCGCCTTCGTCGTCTTATTTCCCGATGCGTAGAAGCCAGGCCGATAGCGCAGGACCTCTTCGACCGCCCCGCGAACTAATTCATCGGGATTCGATCGGAGAAGTTCGAGTTGGTCTGGACGTCGAGCGAACTCGAGAAACATCGAAGTCATCACGCTCGACGTCGTTTCGATCGCTCCAGCGAAGATATTCGTGAACAGAACAATGAGTTCTTCATTGCTAAGCCGGTCGCCGTTCTCTTCTGCCTCGATCAAACGGGTGAGGAGATCGTCTCGAGGTTCTGCTCTACGACTTTCAACGAGTTGACCTACGAACTCCATCGCTACGGCAAATGTTGCATTCGCGCGATCGCGGATTTCCTGAGTGACGTTGGGGCCAAACGCGTCGCCACCGCCGCCTTGCATCTTCTGGCCAACCTCGGCTGCTTCTGCCGGAGAGATTTCAAGAAATGAGGCAATGGAAAGAAACGGAACGACCCGAATCTGTTGGCGCACATCGAATTCACCAGTATCGGCATGACGCTCAAGGAGGTCCCGCACATGCTGACGAACAACCGGACGCACTTTGTCGGCCGACTTCGGAGTGAGAGCCCGATTCACTAAACCGCGCAACCGACGATGGTCCTCGCCATTCAGCGCCCCGATCGAATACCGGCGCCACTCATAGAGCGGATCTCCCGGCTTGAACCCCCGAGCCTCGATGTACTCGAGTCCCTCGTTGATGAACTCAGGTCGCTTCTTAATTTCTTCGGCATCATCCCAGCGCAGGATCGCTTTGATCCCTTCTGGCGTCACCGCCGTGCGATGGTTCTCCCGCAGTTCAGCAAGGATCGGATACGGATCCGCCCAATAGCCATCCTCATCGAGTGGAACGACGGGAAGGTTGGACGCCATGGCGCCGATCCTGTCAGATACTGACCACTCCGTCGATGCCCTTTGCCAAAGCGAAGCATCGTTCGGTTGGCCCACCGCTGTCATGACTGGTGATATCGATCACGACACTGTTCCAAACATTGGACCAATTGGGGTGATGGTCGAGTTCTTCGGCAATCGGAGCAACTCGGTTCATGAACGCCCACGCCTCAGCGAAATTGGCGTAAGTAAATTCGCGGTGAAGATGTCCGTTGACCATTTCCCACTCGGGAACGCTCGCCAATCGGTCGGCGACCTCTTCAGGCGCTAGAACCCGATCGCGTGGGCTCATGCGAACGGGTCGGCAAAGGGATCCGCGAATGGATCGGCCGCAGCTGTCGCCGGGGTTTCTTCCTCGACCCACTCGGCATAACCGGTGCGTTCGAGTTCATCGGCAAGTTCTGGTCCGCCAGCCGCAACAATGCGACCTTGTGCAAGCACATGCACAACATCGGGCTTGAGCTCTTCAAGCAGGCGTGAGTAATGGGTAATTGCAAGAACACCAAGATCGAACTCGGTCGTGGCCGCTTCAACGCGACGTGAACACGCACGAAGCGCATCAACGTCGAGGCCCGAATCAAGCTCATCAAGAATGGCAAATTTCGGGCGCAACACTGCGAGCTGCATGGTCTCGTTGCGCTTCTTCTCACCGCCCGAGAGATCAACATTGACGGGTCGGTCAAGAAGGCGAGTCGCCAATCCAATGCGCTCGGCTTCCGCAGCAACAGTCGCGTGAACGACCGACGCGTCACGACCCTGAGCCGAAAGCGCTTCGGTAAGGAGTTCTTCAAGGCTTACGCCAGGAACCTCGACCGGGTACTGCATAGCCAAGAACAGACCAGCCTTGGCCCGCTCATAAGTCGGGAGCGAAAGCAGATCGACCCCATCGATCGTGACCGAGCCACCGGTGACGGTGTAACCAGGCTTGCCCATGAGTACATGTGAAAGCGTTGACTTACCTGCACCATTCGGGCCCATCACCGCATGGACCTCCCCGGACTTCACGACGAGATCAACGCCATTAAGGATCTGGCGACCGGCGACTTCAGCCTTGAGACCTTGAATTCGAAGTTCACCCATGTCAGTCGATCTCCACGTACACGTCGGCGTCGTCGATACGCACGACGTAAGTCGGAACAGCTTTGGTCGCGGGAAGCGAATTCGGGATGCCAGTTTCGAGCGAGAAGCAACTGCCATGTTTCGGGCATTCAAGCTCGCATGTCTTGGCATGTACTTCACCCTCGGAGAGTGAGACGTCGAGATGAGTGCAGCGATCACCAATTGCATAGAACGCGCCGCCGATGTGGGCGAGAGCGATTCGCACAGATCCGAAGTCGAAACGTCGAACCTCGCCGTCGGGAACGTCTTGGACGGAACAAACCCGTTCGAGCGTCATGAGTTGACTCCTGCATCAAGTCGTTCATCGATTGCGGCCGCAATCAACGGCACTGCAGCAGCGACCGGGAACTCCTCAAGAACTTCGTCGAAGAATCCGGCAACAATCAATCGCTCAGCGATTTCGGTAGGCACGCCACGACTTTCGAGATAAAAGACCTGTTCTTCGTCAACGGGACCAACCGTGGATGCGTGACTGCACTTCACATCATTGGTTTCAATTTCCAGATTCGGCACTGACTCCGCCCAAGCGGTGTCAGAAAGTTTCAAATTGCGATTGGTCTGGAAAGCGTTCGTGCCGCGTGCGTCTTTTTCCACGCGAATGAGTCCGGTGTAAATCGAGCGAGACTGACCGCCAACGGCGCCCTTGAACAAAAGGTTCGAGTTCGTATCAGGCGCCGCATGATGCTGAAAGGTGCGGAAATCAAGCGTTTGCGATCCGGTGCCGAAGTACACGGCGCTGAGGTTGCCCGTTGCACCGCGGCCGATGAGTTCGCAATCAGTGCGCATGCGGCCGTAGTCGCAACCAAGTCCGGCATGAGACGAGGTAAGAGTTCCGTCATTGAGAACACGACTGACCTGCGAAGCGATCTGCCACACACGCGGCCCCCGCATTTGCACATTGCCATAGGAAAGGCGACCAGCGCGATCGACATCGAGTTCAACAAGCGGAGAAACGAGTGCTGCGATATCGGCTGAACCATGCCAGTCGAGAACGCGCACATCAGCATCGGCGCCGACCCGCACAACAAGGCGGGGGTACACCGCCGAACCATCGATGTCGATCCAATCGATAATGGCGATCGGTGCTTCGACGGTGACACCGGCGGGCACATGAACGAGCACGCCATCGAGGAAGTGGGCATCGTTGAGGCGGCCGAACACATCGGGACCGCCATCGGCGACAACACCGAGCGAATTCTGCGCATCGGGGCCGTCAACTAATGAACCGACGTACACACCCTTCGCTACAAGCGCTTCGTCGAGCCGAGACACAACCACAGCGCCATTGCGGACCACAACAGTGCCGGCGAGATGGCCTAGGGAGTCGAGAAGCGCAGCGGCTTCAGCGGGAACGCCCTCAGATCGATCGCTCACGATCGCCCACTGGCTCAGATCGACATCGGCAACACGGCTATAGCGCCAGACCTCTTCTTCGGAAGAAGGCATGGCGAACTCGTCGGTCTGGACGGCCGCGGAACGTCTCTCTACAAGCCATTGGGGGGAAGACACGGGAATAATCCTACCCGCATAGGAGAAATTACGGCCAGTTCACGAACGCCGGAATTTCCGCTTCAGTCGACCCATCCGGCTATTGGCTTTCTTCTGCTCAATCGCTAGATCGGCAAGTACCTGCGGGCCGATGGCATTCACGATGTCTTCGGCCGCGTCAAGCAGTTCGGCAATGCCCTCTGCTTCAGGCTCCGGCGGCGTTGGAGCAATGATCAAGGAGCCGTGCTGCCAGTCAACGTCCACCAAGCGTCGCTCATAGCTCGGACAATTCTCGGGACAACGCCACGGCGCCTCGGGGGCCAAGTCCAGGTTGCATTTACGCACAGTTTCGCCATTGGCGTAACTCCGGCTTTCAAATTGCTTACATTCCTCACGCATCGGCATGGCGACAGTGTTTCATTCGAGCGTCAGGAATCCAACGCGAGGCCAAGATCAGGCGTACGAGAAAGGCGCCAACGAGCTGCAGCTACAACCGCCGTAGCTCCGAGAGCAGCAGCCAGCACGGTGCACGCAAGGCTCACGGCAGTCACCGAATCATCAAGCAACAACACGCCTCCAAGCGCCGTGAACAGAGCGTTGATCTGGGAACTCGCCGCTACCGCGGTCACGCCTGCGGCTGGCAATGCCGCCGTGCGTAGTACTCGGCCCACCGTTCCGAAGAGCGCAACAGCAAGAGCTGCTCCAAGCGCGCCCCAAATCGTCCATGGATTTTGCAAAGTTCCGAAAACGAATCCCAGAGGAAGAAGAATGATTGATCCACTAATCATTGTTGACGAAACAATTGCCGTGGGATTGAGGCCCTCTTCAACTGCGAGTTCGGAGGTGCGTAGGCCAACCACTTCAATAGCGACGAATACGACAGCAATCGCAGCACCGGCCCACGTAACTGCGTTGACTCCTCCACCACCGGCGGCAACTGTCAGCCCGATAATGGCGGCAAGTGATGAACCGAGTGCCGCAAACGTTGAGAATCTTCCGGCTCGATCACGAATGAGCAATGCAACAGCTGGGGTACACGCAAGTGCGAGTCCGGCGAGAGGCCCATCGAGAGTTCGAAACATCGTCCCGGCTGCAACAAGCCCAACCACTTGGACAGCAACTGCGATTCGGCCCGATCGAACCCGGAGCGGATCAAGCCAAGAACCTGCACCTTGATGACGAGCGATCGCAATGGCAACAAGCGCGCCGATTGCAATTCGGAATCCGACAATTCCGATTGCCGGACCGCTTCCATAACGCCACGCGATGTTGCAGCCTGCGAACAAGACCGACGAAATGAGAACGTCAGCAACCGCGCGACGCTCACGCCGCTCAATCAGATGTTTGTCGTTCGCGTCGATGACGTGAGCGTACGGCAGCCGAACTAGCCGACTGAACCTTCCATCTGCAGTTCGATGAGACGGCTCCACTCCACTGCGTATTCCATCGGCAGTGTGCGAGTGATCGGTTCAATGAAACCGTTGACGACCATACCCATGGCCTGTTCGGACGAAAGACCGCGGCTCATGAGATAAAAGAGCTGTTCGTCGGCAACTTTCGAAACTGTTGCCTCGTGGCCGATGACGGCATCGCCCGAACCGATTTCCATATACGGGAACGTGTCGGAAATTGATTCGTCGTCAAGGATGAGTGCGTCACATTGCACATGGCTCTTGCAACCGTAAGCATCGTCTTCGACACGAATGAGGCCGCGGTAGGAAGTGCGACCGCCATCTTTCGAGATTGACTTTGAAACGATCTTCGAAGTTGTCTCGGGCGCAGCGTGCACCATCTTCGAGCCAGTGTCTTGATGCTGACCGGGGCCGGCGTAGGCAACTGAAAGAACCTCGCCCGATGCCTTGGGGCCAACGAGCCACACCGCCGGGTACTTCATGGTGAGACGGGAACCGATGTTTCCGTCGATCCATTCCATATGACCTTCGGCTTCAACTCGAGCACGCTTGGTGACGAGGTTGAACACGTTGTTCGACCAATTT
>SYBH01000145.1 GCA_005787345.1 Actinomycetota bacterium | reverse complement strand
TGTCCACTCCCCCGCTCGAACCAGACGTTCTCCGGCCCCAAGATTTCGGGCGGCAGCGAGCAGCAGTGCCCACGCAAGATCAGCGGTCGCATCAGTGAGGACGCCCGGAGTCGTTGTGACTTCGACGCCGCGCTGACGGGCCGCAGCAACATCAATGTTGTCGAATCCGACTGCGTAATTTGAGATCACACGCAACAAGGGAGCCGCTTCAAGCACCTCGACGTCGATCCGGTCACTCAACATGCACAGAAGAGCATCGGCTTGTTCGATTCCAGCAATCAATTCTGCCCGTTGGAGCGGACGATCCTCATCGTTCGCCCGAACTTCGAAGCCCGATTCGACAAGCAGGTCGATTCCGGGAGCGGGCAGTGGACGGGTTACGAAGACGACGGGAGCCATAGCAAACGGTGGCACAGATATCTCAGTTACTCGTGGCACTCACCGGTGAGTCGACAAAGACAACAGGGGCTTCGAACGCCGCTCGTCGCGCAACACGGCGAAGCGCTCCCAGAACAGGACGACCAGCAACGACGATGAAGATCGCGGAGAAGACAGCGCGAGGAATATCGAATCCAAATGATGTCGTGATGTGGAATCCCCAGAATCGGCGCAGATTTTCAACGAGCGAATCTCCTGCCACATACGAAACAGTGGTGTCACCGGCGCTCACGAATGGCCAGAACCAAAGATTCATGACGAGCCCATACGCCAATGCAGAAAGCGCGGCGTACGTGGCCAACATCGCGATTTCGATTTTTCCACGTGCAGGAGGAAGGCATCCGGCAAAGAAACCAATCCATGCCGCGCCAAACATTTGAAAAGGCAACCAAGGGCCGACCCCACCAGTGATCAAGGCGCTCACAAAGAGCGTGAGAGCCCCAAGCACAAAACCAAATCCGCGACCGAAAACACGTCCTGCTGGAATCAACAAAAAAAAGACCGGTTCAAATCCAGCGACACCGCCGCTCGGCAATCGAAGCACTGCTCCGCTCGCAGCGAGGACTCCGAGCAGGGCTACCGATTTCGCGTCAAGAGAACCATCGGCTAATTCCGCAAGGATGACCCCAATCAATAGCGGAATGAGGATGACAAAGATCCAAGGCGCATCGCTGCTATGCGAAGAATCAAGTGAAGAACTCGCAGAGGCAAACAACGGCCAACCAAACGCAACGATCCCAAGCGCAAATGCCGCGATCAATAACACCCAGGAGGTGAGTCCGAGACGGACTGCATCAACCCGAGATGGTGATGCGACAGTCATGAGTAGGAACTATCGCTTGCGGCAGCAAGCGCCAGCTGAACCTCGTTCACTGTCAAAAGCGCAAGTGGAGCGAGAACCTTCGCCACCTGCGGTGCAAACACTGGCGAATGCACGACGACATCGCGAGCAGGGCCATCAGCGACGACTTCGCCTTCGGCGAGAACAATGCACCGATCCGCAACAGCCGCAACTACCTCAACATCGTGGGTTGCAATGACTACTGCATGCCCGTCGGCGGCCAGTTGCGCAAGAACTTCAACTAACCGTTGTTTGGCTCCGTAATCGAGTCCACGAGTGGGTTCATCGAGCAACAGCAGTGGTGGCTCCGAGGCCAACACGATTGAGAGCGCGAGACCGAGACGTTGCCCTTCCGATAAATCACGGGGATGGGTCGACGCGTCAACTCCGGGGACAACGCGATCAAGCACAATCCGAGTGGTTCCGTGCAGCAAACCCGCATCTCGGTCCGATGCGTTGCATTCCGCCGCAACCGTGTCGTGGTAAAGCAATACACCGCTGTCTTGCGGAACTAATCCAGCCACCCGAACGACGTCGCGGGCCGAGAGACGGTGAGGCACCGAACCCATGACCTGCACGACCCCTGAGACGGGCTCTCGTAATCCCACAAGATGATTGAGCAGCGTTGACTTGCCCGCACCGTTGCGACCCATGAGCGCAACCACTTCACCTGCTCGAAACTCGAGATCAACTCCTCGAAGCGCGGTGATGGGACCATAGGAGGCCTGTAAGCCGTCGGTTGTCGCGACGACGTCACCAAGCGATCGGGCCTTCCTACTGAAGACCTCCGTATCGATTGATGCGAGTTGATCGCGAAGTGGGCCAGCGACTCGCCGTGCATCTCGAACCGAAAGCGGAAGTGGAGACCAACCGGCAAGACGTCCAAGTTCAACTACGGGAGGGGCCACGACTGATCCGCCAAACACTTCAGCCGGAGTTCCGACGACAATCGGGCGTCCGTCACCAGGCACCATGACGATGCGATCTGCGTACTGAACAACGCGTTCGAGTCGATGCTCCGCGATCAACACTGTGATGCCGAGGTCATGGACTAACCGCGTCAGGGCGGCAAGAACTTCCTCCGCTGCAGCTGGATCAAGCGCTGAGGTTGGCTCATCAAGTACGAGAACTCGCGGCCCCGCGGTGAGCACCGAACCAATAGCAACCCGTTGCTGCTGACCACCAGAAAGCGAGGCAAGCGGACGATGGCGAAGTTCGTGCAAACCAAGCAAATCGAGAATGTCTTCAACCCGTCGGCGCATCACATCCGGTGCAACACCGAGGTTCTCCATTGCGTAGGCCAATTCATCTTCAACGAAGTCGGTCACGAAACCGGCAGCCGGATCTTGACCCACGACACCAACGACATCGGCAAGATCACGCGGAGCAACGTCCGAAGTTGTTCGACCATCGATGACAACCGAGCCGGCAAGGATTCCGCCCGAAAACCGTGGCACTAATCCATTGACTGCACGAAGCAACGTCGACTTGCCGGAGCCGGTCACTCCAACAACTAGGCAAAGTTCGCCTTCGGGAACTTCGAACGAAACATCGACCAACGTGGGAGTAGTTGCTTCGGGATAGGTAATCGTGACGTGCTCAAACCGGATCATGCCGCCACCACCATCGGTGAAGATGCTGAGGCGAGGGTCGGCGGATGCGGAGCAAACCACGCGGGAAGCGCTGCGACGAGAAGCCCAATCACGGCGACGAATGGAACCACAGGAACCTCGAGCGGATTCGTCGAGGGGCTCAGAGCATCGCTCATTCGTCCAACAAGAACGAACGATCCAAACGCAACAACCCCAGCAAGCGAAACCATCCACTCAGGCCCGATCCATGGGTCTGGGCGATACCGAGTTCTCGTGGTCGATTTACCGCCGGCGACGAGCGCACCGATGAGCGCCGCTGCACCTAGACCGAGTGCTGGGATACGAAACAGTGCAGGTGCGCTCGGATCGAGAAGCCCATAGGAGCCAACGGCAATTGCTAGGAGTCCCAGCAACACCAGCCCGACGGAACGACGACGAACTGTGACCGAACTCGAACCACGTCTTCCGTACCCGCGGCTATCCATCGACGCGGCAAGCGCAACGGCACGATCAAGTGCACCTTCAAGTACAGGCATCGCCGACGCGCTCCAAGCACGGACTCCCCGATCAGATCGACCACGGAGTCGACGGGCTTCGCGAACCTGACGCGATGCCACAATCGCTTGCGGGGCAAATGTGAATGCGATTGTGACAGCAACGCCGGCTTCGTAGAGGACCGTCGGAAGCGCGCGAAGCATCCGATACGGACTGCACAACGATGTTGCTGCACCAAAGCACGCCAGCACCGCCGCGAGCCGAAGGCCTTGGTAGAACGCGGCCATCAAAGATTCAAGAGTGACGGGGCCACCGAGACTGACTCCCGCAGCCCAATCTGGAAGCGTTACCTCCGGGATTGTGAACAGTGTGGTTCCCGGAATACGAACACCAAAAAAGATCTGAAAAACGATGCGCACAGCAATCACGATCATTCCGAGTCGCAAAAAGCTTGCAAATGATCGGGACCATGGGACGTCAGCGCGCCGAGAAACAACCACCCAACCAGAGACAGCAATGATGAGACAGAGGAGAACTGGATTCGTTGTGCGCAACGCACACGCCGACAACGCAACCGCCCACAGCCACCACGCACCTGGATGGAGAAGTCGTGGCCCCGTCATCGTGACCTGCGCGTCTGAACCCACGCTCCGCCCGCCATAAACCCGATGAGAATAAACACTGCTGCGATTCCGACCCATCGTCCGGCATTGGAGCCCGTTGAGTTCGATGATGCGAGTGCGACCTCACCGACAACGACAGCCTCGGCAGTCGTTGTAACCGTCAATGACCCTGTCTCTGCTGCTCCAACTCCCTGCTCAAGGTTTGCATCGCCAGAACTCTGCGGAATCGGTACGGAAACAGACGGGGGTTCGGGAAGCGGGGGAAGTTCGGGGGGAGGTGCCGGTGGAAGTGCTGGAGCAAGCGCCGGGAACAATGAACGAGATGGTCCTATGCGTGGCGACGGGTCTAGACCGCAACCACATCCGCCTACGACAAATCTCCACCCCTCGATGGCTCCGTCAGTGAGCCGCTTCGAAAATGGGTTGTTGCTTCCGTAGGCCCATTTGCCGCCATCATCGAAAAAATACGCCCAGTAGCTAAACCCGTCTGAATTTTGTTCGCCGCACACCTTTTTATCGGCGGGCAAGCCATCGATTGCACATAACAAACCACTCGATCCGTACCGAGGCGACCCAGTTCCGAGTTCAGTCCCTCGTCGCGCCAAAAGCTGAACGCCATTGGTACCAGCGGGCACGACAAGACACGTCGCAGAGGAACTTCCTCCAAGTTCAGACGAGTCAACAACAAGCACAACCCGAATTTCGCCCTCGCTTATCGGACCAGAACAACTTGAAGCGCTTGCAGTATCAGTAAGACCAACCAGCACGCTTGCAGAAACGACGACACCCAAAAGCACAACGGCCAGCGCCCGAAGCGCGCGCTTCTGATGCAAGCGCTTGGTTGCGATCGATGGAAGCTGATGGTTCACGGTGCGGGGCCACTCGTTGGTTGTTGGTGCCGGGTGTGTTGGTGCCGGAAAGGGTGCGAGACCCGACCGGACCACGGACCAAGGCCGCCGACCGAACCGAGCCCCACCTCCCGTAATCCGACGACGGTTTCATGATGGAGCAATTCCCCCCGAGTAGGCAGTCCGGCTCGTGGCCGCCCGAAGAATCTCTCCGGAGGCCACCTACGGTTGCGGGTCAGCGCCGGAATCGGACCGGCTTCCCCTACTGCGGTGGGTCAAGTTGTCCCCCCACCCCACCACACAGGTGGCCCCCCGTCAATCACCATCAGGCGAACTCCCCCGACCGGCGGTTTCGCGACGTCCGCCCCTATCCTCAAGGGATGACGACCGAACCGATGCTGTCCCCCGGGCTGACAACTGTCGCCGAAGCACTCGGTTCCGCGCTCGGCGGTGTTCGCCTGCGCTTAGGACGCGAACTGCGCACCCTCATTGCTGGAGACAACCCTCCTGTCCGCGATCTCACCAAGCCCCTTGAGGGTGATCCTGGCCTGTTTGGCCCCGACAGCGTCACCTGGCGAGTCCATTCCGACGGATCAATGCTCATTGCTGGCGTTCGGGCATTGCTCCTGCAGACGATGCACCCGCTCGCAATGGCTGGCGTTGCCGACCACTCTGACTACAAACGCCATCCACTCGATCGCCTCGCCAACACCAGTCAGTTCGTTGCCGCCACCACCTTCGGAACGACCGAACAAGCCGAAGCTGCGTTCGCACTCGTCACTCGTGTCCATCAACGCGTTGTCGGCACCGCCCCCGATGGCCGCGAGTACTCGGCAAATGACCCTCACCTGCTTTCTTGGGTACACCATGCCGAAGTCGATTCCTTCTTGCGCACCTACCAGCGCTACGGGGCAAAGAAGTTGAGCTCATTTGAAGCCGACCGCTACGTCGACGAAATGGCCGTCATCAATGACAGCCTCGGCGGCGAGTACGCCGCACATTCGGTTGCCGAACTCGACGAATGGATGCACGCAATTCGTCCCGAGTTGCAAGCCGGCCAGCAAGCCCGGGACGCGGCCCGTTGGCTCATGCTTGCTCCTCTCCCCCTTGCGGCCCGCCCCGCCTATGGCGTGATCGCTCCAGCAGCAGTTGGCTTGCTCCCGGCATGGATGCGCGAGGAACTGAAGCTTCCGATTGTTCCGGCGCTCGATCCCCTCATCGTCCAACCCGCTGCACGCGCGCTCATTCGGACTCTCACTTGGGCCATTGAAGGCGCATTCGAGGCCGACGCCGCCTAAGCAGAACCAACTTGTTTGCGTCTATTTGATTAGACGCCGTAACCGCCATCGATATCGAGCATCTGACCAGTAATAAAGTCGGCTCGATCTGAAGCGAGAAAGCACACAGCTTCGGCGATATCGACCGCGTCACCGAACTTGCGAAGCGGAATGTTGCGCATCGTGACTTCGAGAGCAGCGTCATCAAGATCACCCGAAGCCATTAGCCGCGCGGCCATTCCATCGGTAAGCATGCCGGGCCCGACGCAGTTCGCTCGAACCCCAAAGCGACCCTCTTCTGCGGCAAGAGCACGCACTACCGCTTCGACTGCGCCTTTTGTACCTGAAGACAATCCGTCGCGAACCGGATAGCGACGCGTTGCGGCCGTCGTTACCGCCACGATGCTGCCGCCGACTTTTCGAAGATGCTCAAGAGCAGGTTGAACAATATTGAAGAATGCAACCGCTTCACCTTCAATTTGCGCCCGGTACGCCGAAGGTTCAACACGACTCAGGTGTATTTGGGTGACGTGCGGTCCGGCAGCATGAACAAGTGTGTGGATTCCTCCGAACTCTGAGACTGCAGCAGACACAACTGATGCGGCGATGGACTCGTCGACCAAATCAGCGGGTATCGCCACGATTCGAACCTTGAGATCGGAGAGTTCGGAGATAATCGCATCAGCAGCATCACGGTTCGACCGGTAGGTGAAGAGCACGTCGCTGCCGCGCTCGGCCAACATGCGCACGATCGCAGCGCCAATGCCGCCACTTCCACCTGTTACCACCGCCCCGCCAGTGCGGCCTGCGAAATCGCTCACGATTACTCCCCACTTGAGTCGTGAGAGAACACCGTACCTGTCAACACACCTCACTCAACGCGTCACCCATCTCCATGCGAAAAACTCACGGCAGGAACCAATCTGGCGAGGACGGATTCGTCGAGGTCTACGGCCTGATCGAAGCACCATGCCGTGTTCTTCTCGTTCACATTCAAGAAAATCAACTCCTCTGAGATGTCGCCCCCAATCCATAGGACCTCAGCCGTAGTATCGATCGCGTGACGGCATCAGCCATAGAGACCGCGAATTCATCCTCGCTGAGCGCCTCCGAAGACGACCAACAACCACCGATCGATCGCCGTCTCGTCATCATCGTTGCCGCATTGATCACCATCATCCTTGGATGGCTGCTGTATCGACTCTTGACATCTGAGTGGTTGCCGATTGGTGACTACCGAACGCTCCAACTGCGTGTCGCCGATGTCGGCGGGTCGGAGACGCCCATCATCGGCGTGTACTCCAGGTATCAGTGGAACCATCCAGGCCCGTTGCTTTTCTATGTCCTCGCTCTCCCCTATCGATTAAGTGGCTCCTCACCAATCGGGCTTCTCATCGGTGCACTGCTCGTCAATCTTGGGGTCATCGCTTCAACGCTTTGGATCGCAGCGCGAACGGGCAGGCGAACCTTCGTACTCGTCGGCTTCTTTCTCGCGCTGCTTTGCTTCGGGATGAACCCCGCTGGCCTTGCCGATCCATGGAATCCGGAATTCGTCATCCTCGCCGTGTTTGCGACAGCAGTTGCTAGTTGGCGCTGCGTCTTCGGCGATCGAGTCGCCGCAATAGCGCTCGTTCTGCTCGCCTCATTTGCTGTGCAATGCCATGTCGGTAGCGCACTGCCCGTTGCGCTACTCGTTGGCATTGGCGTACTCGCACTCATCATCCGATCAGTACGCGGAACCAACCGTTCTCGCGACCGTCAAACAGCACTCATCGCTGCTGTTGTCGCCTTCGTGTGTTGGATTCCCCCGATCATTGAACAGTTCACACAGTCGCCGGGCAATCTCCGACTCATCTATGGATTCCTGCGCAATCCGCCGCTCGAAACAACTGGGCTTGCAACCGGAGTTCAAATCATGTTCCGGTTTCTCTCCATTCCAGGCAACTGGGTTCGTGGCGCAGAACCGTCACTCATCAACTCCGCGATCGACACGTCCGGTTGGGCTATTCCTTGGGCGCTGATCGCATTAGGTATTTCGACTTGGTGGGCGTGGCGAAAGCGCTGGCGAAACGAACTCGTGCTGTGCGGCATTGCTGGTTCACTTATTGTTGTTGGCGCGATTGCGGCTTCGCGCATTGTGGGCGCACCGTCGCCATACCTCCTGCGCTGGATGTGGGCTATCGCAGCGTTCACATGGCTCGCAATTGCTGCCGTCGCGTTGCGACAGATTGCACTCACCGCGTTCGGACGCCGCCATGCAACCAACCTTGTCGTTGTCGCAACAATTTTTGTGCTGGTGGCGATGCTCATTCGCGGTGTCAACCTCACACCACTTCGACTCTCCGACAGTTGGACTCGGGCGATCGCAGCGTTAACGCCTCCAACCCTCAAGGCACTCAAAGGATTGCCTGAGCCCATCTTTCTTGTAGATGGCTACGGCTTGGACGGATCGGCAGGGCTCGATGTCCTGGCTCAAGCCGAAGAAGCCGGAATCGACGTACGTCGTAGCCCGAGTTGGGCGTACATCTACGGAGACAAGCGAACGATCGAACGTTCACAGGCCGCATCAGAACTGCTCTTCCTCACCGATTCAGCGCGGCTCGAGGCACAAGCCGATCCCAACCTTCGAGAAATCTTCAGCTACGACCCGCTGACACCAGATCAGCGCACCGAATTCAATGCGCTCGTCACCAAATACGCTGCCTTCGATTCTCAACCGGGAATGTCGACTCTCGACCAACTTCGCGCCCAAGAGGAGCTCCTCCAAAAATGGGTACAAGTCGAACTCGCAGCAAAATCCCCGAGCGCCGATTTCAAGCGGTACTTCAAATTGCTCCTCGACGGTCCGGTCGTTTCTGTCTTCGTCTCGAACGGTCCGCCTCGTTAATTCAGAGCCCTCTTGGCACCAAAGCCTTCATCGACGGCGGAACTAGCATCTCGTTGTCGTGACCGCCGCTCCTGCCCCCGCTCCCGCATCTGGCCAAACGGTCAAGATCCGACCCCGAGCACGACTCGCAGTTCTCGTCGGACGCACCGTTGCCTGGGCCTCTCGTGTAGTGCATTTCGGAACTGGATCGGTCATTGGCGGCCGGGTGTCGCTGCTCATTGATCCAAATCTTCTTGCCGAACTCACTCGATCGCGCGATGTCGCAGTCATCAGCGCGACCAACGGAAAAACCACGACAACGAAACTTCTCTCAGTTGCACTGGGTTCTCGCCAACCCGTGGTCTCTAATTGGCTTGGCGCCAACATGACTCCTGGAATCGTTGCGGCTCTCGCCACTTCGAACGCGACGGATACTGCTGTTCTCGAAGTGGACGAACGTTGGGTCGATTCAGTCCTTCGCGCCACAAATGCCAGCACCGTGGTGCTACTAAATCTGAGTCGTGATCAACTCGATCGGACTCAAGAAGTTCGCAAACTTGCCGAACAATGGCGCACTGCGCTTGCTGCCACCCCACCATGCACCGTCATTGCGAATGCCGATGATCCCCTCGTGACATGGGCCGCACTCGCTGCACCAAACGTCACCTGGATCGCAACGGGCCAGGAATGGACCGCCGATGCAGCGGGATGTCCTGCGTGTTCCGGCCGAATCGACTTCGTCGGCACCGAGTGGGCCTGCACATCGTGTGATCTCAAGCGTCCCCCGGTTGATGTCGTTGTCGAAGATGAAACTATTTCCATTAATGGCCGCAACTTTCATTCGCCATTGGCGCTCCCCGGCCGGGTGAATCGCGTGAACGCTGCTTTTGCGCTTGCAGCATCCACAGCAATGGGCACCGACCTCGACGCGGCATTCGACGCACTTGATGACGTCGCCGAAGTTGCAGGGCGCTATCGCGTTACTGAATTCGGTGACGTGAATATTCGCCTCCTCTTGGCCAAAAATCCGGCAGGCTGGCATGAAGCACTCGAACTTCTCGAGGGACCTTCAACGCCTCTGGTTATCGCCATTAACGCCCGAATCGCCGATGGCCACGATCCTTCTTGGCTTTGGGATGTTGACTACGAACGCGTCGGCAATCGACTTGTAATCGCCATAGGCGAACGACGCCACGACCTCGCCGTGCGTTTCCGCTATGGAAACATCACTCATTGTGTGGCCGACAGTCTCGAAGATGCCCTCAACCTGGTTCGCAAATCGCCTGACTTCGACCCAACCGTTCCCGTCGATGTCGCGTCGAATTACACAGCATTCCAAGATCATCTCGAAAAAGTTGGCGGCGTACTGTGACAAGTACTCCTAACTCCAATCGAGCTGACTCTGCGGTTCGGATCGTTTCCCTCTATCCAGACCTCCTCGGCACCTACGGCGACGGGGGCAACGCACTCGTTCTTTCCCGTCGCCTCGAGTGGCGAGGGATTGCGGTAGAGCACATCAGCATCGATGCCGGAGCACCCATTCCCGATTCCGCCGACCTCTACCTCGTTGGCGGCGGCGAAGACGGCCCGCAGGTGCAGGCCGCCCGAGAACTTGAACGCAGTCAAGGACTTCATCGGGCTGTCGACAAGGGAGCAGTCGTCCTCGCCATTTGCGCGGGCATGCAGATCCTTGGTCATCGATTTCCCGATGCAACAGGCACGAGCCGTGGCGGGGTTGGTTTACTTGACTGCGAAACAGTCAGAGTTAATCGCCCTCGCGCCGTTGGTGAACTCCTCGCTACCAATGCCCGGCTCACAACTACCCACGGCCTCATTGAACTCGGCCCACTTACCGGGTTCGAAAACCATGCGGGTCGGACCGTTCCAGGGTCCAACGCCGTATCGCTCGCGTCTGTCGAAGTTGGCGAGGGCAATGGCGATGGCTCTGAGGGCGTAGTGACTGGCACCGTTGTAGGCACATACCTGCACGGACCCGCGCTTGCACGCAACCCTCGGCTCGCTGATGCACTACTCGAATGGATTGTCGGACCAGCAGCGATGACACCGCTCGATGACAACGACGTCAGCACACTTCGAGCCGAACGAATTCACGCAGCGCGCGAGCACGAACTCGCTCCACGCCGCTCATGGCGCGACATCCTTAGGCGATCATGACAACAAAACTCGCCCCTTCCCAGCGGTCATTGCGATCAGGCATCCAGTCAGTGCTTCTCACGTTTTCACTTCTACTTCTCGTTCTTGCAGATATCCTCGCTTTCAATCAGTTCGCGACGCAGTCGGCAACCGACGCAATTCTTCAAATCGTTGTGTTTGCCGTCGGCGGGGCGGGACTCTTCGAGTTTTTTCGCCGGGTATTGGGTTGCACCTCCGCTGCTGGCCGTTGGTCTGCAATCGTCCCCGGGGTACTGAGTGCCGGTGCATTCATCGCTTGGCTCATCCATGCACCTGTGGGCTGGCTCGTCATCATCACGATTGCCTCGGCCGCCTTCCTCGGCACCGTCGCCGTTCGTTCCCTCTGGGGCCCTGAGGACAGGAAAGTCTCGGAATCTACCCAACTCGTCGGGCTGTTATGTCTCGCCCAGACAATCGTTCTTCTCTATGTGGCTGCCCTTGCCGCGGTCGACGCCAGTTCCGTGCTCTTCGCTTGAGTTCAGGCCCAGGCCGACTCTCCATCAGGCGGTACTACCGAGCTCTGAGCGGGCGCAAAATGGTCATGAACGCCTATCGTGTCGCCATGACACTCAACGTTGGAGACCCCATCCCTTCCGTCGATCTCTTCGTCATGGGCGCAGCCGGACCTGAAAAGGTCAACACCGCCGATGTCCTCGGATCAGGAAAAGTTGTTCTATTCGCTGTGCCCGGAGCATTCACGCCTGGCTGTTCAAAGGTTCACCTTCCTGGGTTCGTCCAGCAAGCCGGCGAACTCACCGGCAAGGGCGTCGACCGCATCGCTTGTCTCTCTGTCAATGACGCGTTCGTCATGGGAGCCTGGGGCGACGACCAGCAGGTTGGCGACTCAATCACCATGCTTGCCGACGGCAATGGCGACTTCACTCAAGCCATGGGCCTCGTCATGGATGGCACCGGCTTCGGACTTGGCGTTCGATCAAAGCGTTACGCCGCGATCATCGAAGACGGAGTCATCACCGCTATCGATGTCGATGAAAACGGTGGCGTTGAAGTCAGTTCATGTGCTGCAGTGATCGGGCGCCTCTAAACCTGTCCAGCCACGAATCAACGACGCACTACTCACTCAGGTCTGGGCTCCACCCAGACCTGAGTTGCGTTTTTGCTCAGAGTGAGCGGCCGGCAAGGTAGCCAGTACGAACAGCGCCTTCGATGTAGTTAACCGAAACAGCGTCACCAACCACTTGCACTTCGAATCCATCTGCGATGAGTTGTTCGGCAATCGAGTGGTCAGTGTGTACACCGCTAGCGATCACAACGGCATCGGCCCGCACTGTGTGAGTGTTTTCGCCGATGCGATAGGAAACATCGCTCTGCGTGATCGATACGAGTTCTGCACCGGTGACGAACGCGACGCCATGGTTGCGTGCCTCGTGTACGGCACGAGCCCGACGGGGGTGGGCCATTTCGAGACCAAGCTTCTCGCCGGCTTCAAGGACAGTGACACTGCGGCCGCGTTCGGCAAGATATTCGGCGAGTTCAACGCCCACGAGCCCGCCACCAACAACGACAACGCGTTTGCCGATCGGCATCCACCGCTTCGACAAGGACCTCACCCGATCCATACTCGACATCAATCCAAGTGAGCGACCGATCGAAACGATGAGCCGGCGGTGAAGAGGAAGCCGAGCCGCAGCGGCCGGATCGTCTCCGGTCAGCAGCGCACGCAGATCGTCACCCGAGAAAACATGCGGCAACGTTGAGCCCGGCACATCCGGACGCTCGCGTCGCGCACCTGTGGCAACAATGACCACATCAGCGTTCAACTCTCGCAACAGTATTGCCGTCACGGGAGTTGAGGTGCGGATGTCGACATCGAGTTGAGAGATCTCCGTCGTGAGATAACGAACGAATTGCGCGTTCATTGGGGTTGTAAGAGAAGAGAAACGCGCCGTGCCACCGAGATGCGGAGATTTTTCGAGCAATGTCACCGAGTGACCGCGAATCGCAGCAACCCGCGCTGCCTCCATGCCAGCTGGACCGCCGCCAACGACTACCACGCGACGACGGACCTCGGCCAGAACCAGTGGACCTTCCTCGTAATGACCGAGTTCGGCGTTAATTGCGCAGATCGGAGCACCGTCCCAAAAGTTCTGCGCCACACACACAAAGCAATTGATGCAGGTGCGGACTCGCTCGGGAGTACCTGAGAGCAACTTTGCCGGCAGTTCAGGGTCGGCGAGAAGTTGTCGGCCCATCGAAACGAAATCGCAGTCGCCGTTTTTCAGATGCATCTCGGCGGCATCGGGGAGGATGCGACCTACAGCAATCACTGGAATCGACACAGCCATCTTTACAACCGCTGCAAGGCCCACGTACTGATCGGGCTGCCACGGAAGTGGACCATTCGTAAATCCGATACCCATTGAGTTGGGACCTGACGCCGAAACGTGAATCGCGTCGGCACCTGCAGATTCCGCAATAACCGCATACTCAGCGCAGAGCTCTGGCGTGATGCCACCATCGACATATTCGCGTCCATCGAGCCGGACGATGATCCCGAAGTCAGACCCGCATCGCTTACGAATTGCCGTGATGATTTCGACAAGCAACCGCGCTCGATTTTCGACCGAACCGCCGTACTCATCGTCGCGAACGTTGTAGTGGGGCGAAAGAAATGTCGAAATCAGATAACCGTGCGCGGCATGGATTTCAATGCCATCCAAGCCCGCCTTCTTGACCCGCTCAGATGCATCGGCGAACTGGTCGATCACCCAGACAATGTCATCAGTGGTAGCGGCTCGTTGCTTGCCCCGCTTGCCACCCGTGAGGCCCGCCATCTTCATGAGCTCATCCATGGTGATGGCGCTCATATCTGATTCATCATCAGGAAGCGGCACCGAAGGAACAAGCTGTTCACGATCCTGCATCGCGTCGACGCCAGCAGTCTTTCCGTGGTGGCAAATCTGCACAACCATTTTCGAGCCATGCCGATGCACCGAATCGGCAAGTCTGGTCAGGCCTGGAATGAATCGATCGTCGGAGAGTGCTGGCTGATGCAACGAGGTGGCGCCGATCGGCCACGCCACTGCCGAGGTTTCGAGAATGAGAAGCCCGACTCCGCCACGAGCTCTTGATTCGTAGTGAGCGATATTGAGATCGGTGATGGCGCCGTCGTTACAACTGTTTTGATCCATCGCCGGCAGCACGATGCGATTCCGAGTGTTGATCGGACCGATACGGCCCTGCGTCAGAAGCTTGGGATGAGGCACCGGCAGATCCTACGACCCTCTCCTTGATGGAATGGTCCCGAACGCGCCGGTACCCCGCCGAAGCGGGGCACCGGGTACAACTCGCTCACAGCGCTCTAGCGCTGCAACGGGATCAGCTAACGACCTTGCCCTTGAGCTTGTCGAATTCGGCCTGATCAATGACACCACGATCCTTGAGATCGGCGAGACGATGGAGTTCGTCGGCCGGGGTGGTGCCTGCTGCATTGCGGATGTAGTTCTGCATTGCTGCGTCCTGAGCCTTTGCGGCCTCGATCGCGTGCTGGTTCATCTTGCCGCCACGAACGATGAGGTACGCAAGCACACCGAGCAACGGAACGATAAAGATCGCCACGACCCAAATGGCCTTATGGACGCCACCCATGTCAGGGCTGCGGAAGATGTCGATGAAGACACTGATCGCCAGCCAGATCCAGATGAAGAAACAGGTGAAGTAAAGCATGGCCAAAACCGCTTCACCCAGACCCCAAGTCGCTGCAAACATTTTGCCTCCTGTGTGCCAAGGGTGACACGTCGAACCGCGCGAGACGGTCTCTCGCGACGTAAACAGACTAGCGATTACTGACACGTTCGTGACGCATACGAACGTTTTTTGTTCTATTTCTGGTTCATGGCGTTATCGCCGTCCGAGAGACTGGCTCCGCTGCAACCTGGCGACGGAACAGCGCGCGCTGAAGTGCATCAAGCAAAACATCTCGGGTTTCACGCGGGTCAATCAACTCATCAAACCCCAGCGTTGCCCCTGACCGATAGGAAGCCTGAAGTTCAGCATCACGAAGCATTGCTGCCTCGTCCTCGTCAGCATTCGTGGCCCGACTCATCGCGCTTGCCCCCATGGCGCCAAGGGTTGCCCCCGGGTAGGCAAACGTCGCCGATTGATTATCGAACCCAACCAGTGTCATGACCATCGAACCAAAGCCATACGCCTTGCGCAGCGTGAGGTGAAGTTTCGGACTCGATGCTTGCGTTTGCGCCGCAAACATCCGAGCACCAGAACGAAGCACGCCAGCGCGTTCCGATTCGCTTCCCGGCAACATCCCTGGGTTATCAGCGAGGAAGACCAACGGAAGATGGAACGAATCAGCGACCATGATGAAATGCGCGGCCTTGTCGGCAGCATCTGCGTCGATGGAACCAGCCATCACTGTCGGCTGGTTCGCAATGACAGCAACTGATTCGCCACCCAGCCGAGCGAGTCCACAAATCATCGATGGACCAAATCCAGGCTGCACCTCGAACCACGACCCATCGTCGACCACGACGTCCAGTACGGCGCGCATGTCATAGGCCCGACGAGAGTCGCTCGGGATGATCGAAAGGAGTTCGTCAGTCGTTCGGAATCCTTGGTCATCGCTCTGTTCGGCCGGGAGATGCGGCGCAAAACTCCACGCACTCGATGGAAAGAATGACAGATAGACACGCAACATATCGAGTGCAGTTTCATCGTTTGGGGCGACGTTATGGATGAGCCCACTCGGCACTGCAACCGACGGGCCTCCGAGATCTTCCTTGGTTACGTCTTCGCCGAGCGATTCGCGCACGACGGGAGGGCCGGCGGTAAAGACCGCAGCATCTGCAGTCATGACGCTGAAGTCCGACATCGGAACGATGAGCGCGCCATGACCAGCAGAAGGACCCATCACCGCGCTCAACACCGGAACTTTGCCAGAGCACTTGGCTTGAATGAGTAGATCGGTCGGTGCGCGACCGCCGCCTCCGCCACCGCGATGACCTGCGCCCTCGAGCAACATGAGGAGTGGAATGCGTTCGGCAAGAGCAAGTTCGGCAATTCGGTAACGCTTCGACGAACTGCCGGGACCAATCGAACCGGCCAACACCGTGAAATCCTCGGCGCCGATCATGACAGGACGACCATCGATTCGGCCAGCACCAGCAACGATGCCATCGCTCGGCACGTCACCAACCAGAGTGCCAAGTTCACGGAATGACCCTGGATCAAGCAAGTAGTCGATACGCCCGCGGGCATCGAGTTGCCCCTTCGCGTGCTTTTTCGCGAGGCGCTCTTCGCCGCCCATCGCCCGAGCCGCTGCCCGGCGCTGGGCGAGATCCTCGAGCGCCGACCCCCAACCTCCAGGAACCTCGGATGAATGTGAATTGTCGCTCTGACTCACGGGATCTCCAACTGCCATTCGACCAAGGCCGGGACGGTCGCGTCACCGGCAAACGAGAAGCGTATGGCCCCAGTCGGCCCCGAGACGTTGTCTGGTCTCCCAACCTCGGTCAGAACTGAGAAATCACCGATTACACGGGAGCGACACGGCACTGACAACGGCGACTACCGACTACCGTTCGCACGACACCGGGGGGTCTTATGTCAACTGATATCGACGCACTACTAGCTCAGGCGAGCCAACTCGCAAACGGACTCACCGACTTTGGAGACCCCTCATTTCGCGAGGGACTTGAGGTCTTTCTCGAGTCGGCATCGACCGAAGGCCAACTCACCGACATCGGGATCGCAGCGGCGGAAGGTATGGCGCTAGGAAATCTCGTCAATCGTCTCAACGTCGTCGAGTGGCACCGCACCCACCCTGATTTAGCTTCGACGCAGGTGGATTCCCCAATCTTTCTTATTGGCTTGCCTCGCACAGGCACGACTGCGCTGAGCCACCTGCTGTCTGTCGACCCCGGAAATCGTTCCTTGCTCGGTTGGGAAATCAACGAATCGGTTCCACCGCCTACAACCGATTCGTACCGAACCGATCCTCGCTTTGTTGCGGCCATGGAAGCTCCCGACATGCTCAGCATGATCAATCCTGAATTCAAAGCGATCCATCATGATCCGCCAAACATGCCGCTCGAATGCGCAACGGTACTCGGCCAGCATTTTTCCAGCCTGCATTTGTCGACCACATTCAATCTTCCTTCCTATATGGACTGGGTGTGTGCAAATGACCACACGCAGGCCTACGAATGGCACAAGACGGTTCTTCAAGTTTTGCAATCGGAATGCCCTGGCCAATGGCAACTGAAATCACCCGTGCATCTCATTGATCCATTCGCCTTGGCAGCGGTCTATCCAGATGCGCGTTTTGTCTTGACTCACCGAGATCCTGTCAACGTCATCGCATCCGCCTGCAATCTTGTTCGCGTGCTCACTGGCACATTCACTGACGCTGACTGGACGGCATATATACGTGAGACGTGGCCCGAGATCATCGGGACACTTCTTGACAATCAAAACGCGTTCCGGGATTCTCAAATCGCCGCAGGACGCGCTGATGCTTTTGTTGACCTCGCCTATTCAGACCTCGTGGCTGATCCACTTTCCACGATCGGTGCCCTTTACGAGCAACTCGGCGAGACGTTTACCCCTGAAGCAGAGCAAGCAATGCGCACCCACAGCGCAGAACATAAGAAAGACCGATTCGGGTCTCACTCCTACTCGCTAGAAGATTGGGGTCTCAATCGTGACGAACTCACCGAGCGAGTGCAGCCCTACCTCACTCGATACGCCGACTTCCTGGAGTAGCCATGACTGATACCGAACGTCTTCTCGACGACAACGACACCATCGGTCTGGCTGCACTTGTTGCTGCAGGCGAAGTGAGCAGTCTCGAACTCGTCGATGCTTCGATCGCTCGCATTGAATCTCGTAACCCCGCCCTCAACGCTGTTGTCGCGAAGCGTTATGAACAGGCACGTTCCGAAGCACAGAACGTGACTGCAAACTCCCCCATCGCTGGCGTTCCATTCCTCGTCAAAGACCTCAACTGCGATGTTGCCGGACTGCCCGCCACAAAAGGCAGCCGACTTTTCGCTGATGTCATCGCCACGAACGACTGCGAACTGACCAAACGCTTTAAGGCGGCGGGACTTCTGATCCTCGGCAACACCAATACCCCCGAGATGGGAAAGGCCCCCGTCACTGAATCGTTGCTCTTCGGCCCGGCACATAACCCGTGGCGACTCACCCATTCCACCGGTGGCTCATCGGGTGGTTCGGCCGCAGCCGTCATCGGCGGCATGGTGACTGCTGGACACGCGAATGACGGCGGCGGTTCCATCCGAATCCCCGCGTCGGAATGCGGCTTGTACGGCCTTAAGCCGACACGAGGCCGCACGCCAACCTGGCCTGCCGCTGCATCTTTTTCGTACCCAATGGGAATTGGCCACGCCGTAACGCGCACCGTTCGCGACAGCGCCGCGATTCTCGATGCAATTTCCGGCCCACTTGCCGGCGATCCCTATCCTTCGCCAGCCGCACCAAAGGCTGGTTCGTTTCTTGCCGCTCTTGACCAGGACGTTCCCAAACTTCGTATCGGCTTCAGCACCGTCTCGCCGGCCGGGAAAGATATGGATCCCGCAGTGGTCGAATCAATTGAGCGCACTGCGGCATTGCTCGAGTCTCTCGGCCACGAGGTTGAAGAAGCTGCACCCCAATGGGACGTTGCGATGCCTGCGAACTCTCTCGCAATGGTCATGGGCGCGTCCGGCGCAAAGATGGTCGAGGATCGTCTCGCTGAACTGGGGCGCGAACTTCGCGATGACGACATCGAACCCTTCACCCGCTTCCTCCACGATCGAATGCTCGCCATCGACCCGCTTCGCATCGTCGAGGCCCTTCAGCAAATCGAAATTGTCAGCCGAGATATCGCGCGCTTCTATGACACCCGCGACCTATGGCTGACTTCGACGTTGCCCGTACTCGTACCCGAACTCGGAGTCATCAATACCTCCGACATCGATTCGGTCTTTGCTCACGCGGGCCGTTTCGCTGAACTTACCGCCGTATTTAACGTGACCGGACAACCTGCTGCGTCCATCCCTGCTGGGTTCGATCCGAACGGCCTCCCTATCGGTGTTCAAATCGTTGGTCGCCATTGCTCCGAAGAATTACTTCTTCAACTTTCCGCCCAAATTGAAGCCGCTTCTCCCTGGCCGACAATCGCGCCATGGCCACCAGCAACGAGTTCCTCAACCTGAATCAAGAGCCCTTCACATGGTGCCCGTGCTAGAACCGGAGCCATGTCCGGGGGGAACACTGATCTACAAGCAACCGATATCGCGTTGCCCAAAATCCCTCCAACCGCATGGGCGGTTCTCGGAATTCTCAGTTTTGGGCGCGAGCTCACCGGCTACGAGATCAAGAATTGGTCCGACGCCATCCTCCACTTCTTCTATTGGAGTCCTGCCACGAGCCAGATCTACACCGAACTTCGTCGTCTGGAAGATCTTGGCCTCGTAAGCAGCCGAACTGTTACTCGAGATGAAGTTCGAGACAAAACCGTCTACGCGATCACTCCGGTTGGGACTGAGGCACTTCGAAGTTGGCAAGCAACCGTCGATGCTGAAGCTCCCGTTCTCAAGCACGGGGTTCTTCTCCGAATCTGGCTCGGCCACCTCGCAGAACCAGACCGACTTCGCGAACAAATTTCAGCTCACCACGACCGGCTCCTTTCAGAACTCGCTGCCGCAAAAGAATCGCAAGAGCAGGCTGACGGCCAACCCGACTGGGCCTACCCGGCGCTTGTTGCGTCGTGGGCGGTCCGCCGAATCGAAAGCGAAATCGACCTCACGCACTCGATGCTGATTGACCTCGACCGACTCGCAAACAATCGCTGACTACAACGAAGGAACACCATGGGCCCAACATCTGCAGTCATTGTCACCGGAGGTGCATCCGGAATTGGACGAGCGTGCGCGGAGGCAATCGCCGCTCAGGGGCGCGCTGTTGCCGTCTGGGATCTCAATACCGACGGCGTTCTTTCTGCCGCTCAAGAGATAGCCAACAAACACAATGTGGCGACGTTTGGACTCGGTATCGATGTCACAAAAACCGCTGAACTTGCCAGTGCCGTCGACGCAAGCCGATCTGCTGTTGGCCCACTTGGTGGACTTGTTCATGCCGCAGGAACTGTACGAAGCCAATCAGTCGGAGAACTCGACGATGCCGGTTGGGACTTCGTTTTAAACGTGAACCTGCGCGCATTTCCGATGCTGGTTCAAGCAATGCACACTGACCTTGCCGCCGCTGACGGGGCTGCCGTAGTTGGCATCGCATCGATCGAAGGCTGGATCGGTAATGCCGCTATACCCGCCTATTGCGCGTCGAAGGCAGGGATGCTCGGAGCTGTCCGATCCATGGCCGACAAACTCGGGCCCGAAGGCATCCGTGTAAACGCGATCTGCCCCGGCTTCATCGAGACTCCGATGCTGGGCATCACTCTCGACATGCCCGGCATGCGCAACCGATTCGAAGAAAGTTCCGTGCTCAAACGAATCGGCCAACCGAGTGAAATCGGCGAACCGACCGCATTCCTACTCAGCGACAAAGCCTCGTTCATTACTGGCCAGTCGATCGTTGTTGATGGCGGAGTGCTCGCTACGGCGTAACAACCTCAATGGTCACATCGGGCACGCGGCAACATCGCGACGCCAGATGGCCAACCCGTCGACGACACGGTCAATGTTGTAACAGCGGTCGAGCCAAGTTCCGATCGGGAATGACTCAGGTCCATACACCGCCCAATCGGTACCGGGCCGCGCAGCATTAATTACCACTACGGGTGGATGCTTCACGACATCTTCAAAGAACATGTCCCAACGCGACTGGAATGGCTCCGCCGCAATGACGCTCTCCGGGAGGCGATGAGCACGACTCGCCCAATTGCCCGTGAGGTAACCGCCGTGCAGAAACACTCCCGATGGAAGTCGTTGTGACGCTACGTAGACGTCGGGCAGGGCTCCCCATACGAGGATTCGCTCATCTGGAGCAGTCGTGCTTTGCACATAGCGACCCAAGTCGGTGTAGTTCGTCAGTTTGGGTCGGTGTACAAATGCGAGCGTCAACGTCACTACAAGTAATGAGACGGTGAGCAACGTCAAGACTTGCCATACACGTCGGCTCGCCGCAACGAGCGCGCAGCCAGTGATCACCGCTAGCGGCGGTACCAACTGCTGAAAGTAATGACCAAAGAACCGCAGGCCGATTGGAATGACCAGCAGCGAGGCGCCAAGCCACACAAGCATCGTGAGATCAGCACGTACCTGCCGACGAACAACCGCCCAGAGGCCATAGAAAAGTGCCAGGTGAAAGACCACGAACACTGTGGTCAAAGCGATCCCGATCGCGGCGGCCCTTCCTGTCGAGATGCCCCCGTTGAGATAGTCGCTGTTATCCGACCACACCCAACGAATCATCTTTGCGCCGTCAAAGAAAACGAAAAGCGGAATCGCACCGATTACCGCTCCGGCCGCCGTGGCGGCAACCGCGCGCCACTTTCCATCAACTCGGCGGAGTGCCTCAAGCAAAACCGGGATCGCGACCGCAATGTACGGCTGTTTGCAATTGGCAGCAACGACGACGGCGGCACCAGCGAACGCAAACCACAGCAGCGGTGAACGGTCGGTGGCGCGTGCAATGACAACACACAAGATTGCCGCCGAAGCCGGAAGCAATCCCCAAAGTTCAAAGTTTGCAGCTTGTGCATCAGGAGGAAGAAAGAGCGCTGTTCCGACAATCGAGAGAACTCCAGCAAACAATGCAGCGCGCCGCGAACCTGTAAGCCGTCGAACAATCTCGACAACAACGACCCCATTGAAGAAGATGAGCAATGCAACAACAAGTCGGATGGCGCGCATGTCGACGCTCCACTCTCGAATCATCGAATACAAAACCGGAACAATCGGGGGCTTCCGATCAATCACATCGATATAGAGCGTTCCGCCCTGTCGGAGTACGTCACCGGTAACGGCCAGATAGGACTCGTCTCGATCGAACATCCCGTTGTAGATCACACCTGGAGAGCGCGAAACCACTGTGGCGAGTCCAAGGACGATGGCCATCCACACGCCCCAAGACATGCGACCCCGCGCGGCAACGACCGCATCCTCCACACGACATGCGAGGGTTCGCCATCGAGAGATGTCATGTTCGACTGAGGTGGTCACGGATGTCTCCTGCGCAGACCCTGGGGCTCGGGTCAACGACCGCCGGGACACCCAGAGGTCACCCATGATGATGGCAGACACCTAACCTCCACGGGGGTGAGCCCTGAACACGCCGGACCCGGAACCCCTACTCCCGCATCTCTCGCCGACCGACAGGCGATTAGCGACGTTGTCTTGACCTACTGCCGAGGTATCGACCGCCTTGATCGCGACCTTGTCGCCAGCTGCTTTCATGCTGACGCCACCGACACCCATGGTTCGTTCAACGGCACGATCACCGAATTCATCGACTGGGCTTTCGGACTTCTGCAGCGTTATGACTCCACCATGCATCTCGTCGCCAACCATCTTGCAACCGTGAACGGTTCAGCTGCCGTTGCGGAAACCTATGGAATCGCTTACCACCGATCCACCGACTCCGATCCTCGCCGCAACCTCACCGTTGGCTTTCGCTATCTCGACCGACTTGAACGTCGAGACGAAGGACCGTGGCGAATCGCTCGCCGCATCGCAACCACCGAATGGGTGAGCGCGCCCGGAACCGGTTCCGAATGGCCGATACCTCCTGACTCAGCAGTAGGTCAGCGCGATCGCACCGATCCGCTGTATCAATTACTGCTCGATCTTTCGCACGACCGCTAACCCACTCACAAAAGGGAATCCCATGCGCGCTGTCCGATGTCCAGAAGGTACGCCCACTGTTGTCGACGTTCCCGAACCCTCGGGTGAAGGCATTGTCGTCACCGTCGCATCCGCTGGCATTTGCGGCTCCGACCTTCACCTCTTGAATTTCAGCCTTCCGGCAACGTTTGGCCACGAGTTCGCAGGAACTCTCGCCGATGGCACGCCCGTTGCGGTCGAACCTATCGATCCATGTTTTGTTTGCGAAGCGTGTGTCGATGGCAACACGCAACTTTGCGTTCGCGGTCCATCGATGGCCTTCGGAGTAGGCCGCGACGGCGGTATGGCCGAGAAGGTCATCGTGCCTGCGACATCAATCGCCCTACTCCCCGCCGGAGTCGCTGCATCAAATGGTTGTTTGGTCGAACCACTTGCAGTTGCCGTCCATGGAATTCGACGCGGAAACATTCGCGGCACCGACCGAGTCGCTGTCATCGGCGGAGGAACAATCGGTCAAACCGCACTTGTCGTTGCGCGGCAAACCGGGGCAAAGGTCGACCTCTCCGCTCGCCATGAACGCCAAATCGAAGCCGCAACGCGCCTTGGAGCCGGCTCAGTCGATGGACACGGCTACGACATAGTGATCGAAGCCGCCGGCACAGCATCTGCACTGGCCGAAGCGGCAGATCGCTGCCGCCCTGGCGGAACGATCGTGCTCCTTGGGAGTTACTGGGATGGTTCGGTCGAGATGCCAGGTTTGACAATCGGCATGAAGGAACTCACGATCGTTCCTGCGGTTATGTACGGCCGTGTCGGACCATCTCGCGATATCGATGTTGCCGCGACGATCCTCGCCCAACGTCCAGAGCTTCCCGAGATCATTATCACCCATCGCTTCCCGCTCGACGCCGCGGTCGAAGCGTTCAGCGTTGCTGCCGATCGTTCAGCAGGCGCTATCAAAGTCGTTCTCGAACCCTGACGTGCCCTAACCGGTTACTTGCCGGCTTCTCGCAAAGCCGCCATCAGCTCGGTAATCGACGGATTCACGAGAATCTCGTCGCCAACCAACACACTCGGAACGGTTTCGGAGCCAATACGAAGATTGAGAAGTTCGCGTGCCTCGTCGTCTTCCCAAATGTTGCGAGTTTCAACTTCAAGACCGTGACGCTCAATTCCCGAAAAAAGGATTCGGCAAAACGGACAGTGCGGACGCCAAAGAACGACGGGTGTGATTGCGTCTGTCATTCTGAGCTCAATCGAACGCAAGCGGATCGCGCATGGAGCGCTTGAGTTCGGCGAAACCTGGGGTACGAGCAAGCGTTTGCACCGCGTCCCAAAGTTCAAGCGCTGCATCGCCGCGGGGGATCGAAGAGATGACGGGGCCGAACAGCGACGCTTCTCGGTCTGTTCCGGGAGCAAACGTGAGAATCGGCGTGCCGACGTCACGACCCGTACGGCCGAGCGATTGATCGGTTTCTTCACGAAGAAGTGCATCCCATGACTCGTCGTCGGCAGCAGCGGCAAGGGAAGCGTCAAGGCCCGCAGCAGCAACGACCTCGGCGACAAGGTTTTCAGGGATTGGTTCGCCGCCGAACACCGCAACCGAGACACCATCGTGGTGCATGCGTTCACCAGCCGCCGTATAGAACGCGCCAACAGCTTCATTTCCTCCTGCAGCGCGCGCCGCCGCAGCGACACGCAGAAGTCGACGACCAAGTCCATGAAGTGCGGGATAGGCCGGAGGAAACTTTGAGTAGTCAGTCTCTTCGTTGACAATTGCCAACGCGATGAACTTCCACTCGATCGTGATGCCGCGCAGTTCGCCGACCTCAACCACCCAACGACTTGTGACCCAAGCGAACGGACAAATGGGATCGAAAAAGAATTCAAGATCTGTAGATGAGGCCATGTGCATACGATACGGCCCTAGTAACTCAAAGCGCACCTGCGGGCGCTCTCGGCCCCAAAATCGTGGATTAGAACGCAGATTCGATAACGCTCACGTTGCGTCCGATCACACACGCAACATCAAAGCGAATAGACGCGGGCCGAACCTGCTGCGCATCGATCCAGCGCATTCCCAACTTTCGTAAACGCGCCTGTTTCGCGGGAGTCACCGCTGCAGCTGGCGAACCATAGGCATTGCTCGAACGCGTCTTCACTTCGCAGAACACGAGCAATCGAGCGCGAGTCAGGACAAGGTCAATCTCGCCCTCACGGCAACGCCAATTACGGTCGACAACCACGTAGCCGTGTTCCTCGTACCACCTTGCCGCCAGGTTTTCGCCGTAAGACCCAAGAGCCCGACGACCGGCAGTCAACCGAGATGCGCCGTCACGGGAGTCGCAGCTCTTCGCGAGGCAACTCTTCAATGTTGACGTCTTTGAATGTGACAACTCGGACGTGAGAGACGAATCGATTCTGCCTGTACATGTCCCAAACCCAAGCATCTCGAAGTTCGATTTCAACGCGTGTGCGCCCGTTTTCGTTCACAACGCTTTGGTTGACCTCATTGGCCAAATAGAACCGTCGTTCGGTTTCGACAACGAACCGGAACATTGGACAGACATCTTTGTATTCGCGATAAAGCTGCAACTCGACGTCGGACTCGTATTCTTCGAGATCCTCAGAACTCACACGCAGCTCCGCTCAACAGCGACTTTGCTTTGCCACAACTGTAAGGGACGAGGAGCGACAAGAAAGTTTGGACCGACAAACGCCGGCGAGAACGCGACGATCAGTCGCGCTTTTCCTTGATCTTGGCGGCCTTGCCAACGCGATCGCGCAGGTAATAGAGCTTGGCTCGACGCACATCGCCGCGGGTCACCACTTCGATCTTGGAGACGATCGGGGAATGAACCGGGAAAGTTCGTTCGACGCCAACGCCGAAGCTGACCTTGCGGACGGTGAATGTTTCCTGAAGACCGCCACCCTGACGACGGATGACAGCGCCCTGGAACAGCTGAACGCGCTCGCGATTGCCTTCAACAACTCGGACATGCACCTTGAGCGTGTCGCCGGGGGCGAACTCGGGCACGTCGTCACGGAGGCTTTGGGCGTCGATCAGATCGATGGCGTTCATTGAAATGTCCTGGCTGCAATGCCCGCCGGAAGGCGGGGCAAGAAACGAAATCGGGACCGGGAGCGGTTGCCCGAGGGAGCCGTCATCGTAGGCGGACCGGTCGCCCAACGGCAAAGCGCCGAAAGGCCTTCGCTCAATCGGTGAAATCGGGGTCGGCCAAGAGGGCCTCGTCGGCGTCGGAGAGCCCGCCTCTGGCCTCGATCAGGTCGGGCCTTGAGGAAAGTGTCCGGCGCAGAGCCCGGGCTCGGCGCCAACGGGCGATTCGGCCGTGATCACCAGACCTCAAGACCTCAGGCACGACCATCCCCCGAAACTCGGCGGGCTTGGTGAACTGCGGATACTCCAGCAGTCCGTCGCTAAAGGACTCGTCACCCGCAGAGGCGGAATTACCCATCACGCCCGGCACGAGGCGCCCTACGGCCTCTAGGACCACCATTGCGGCGACCTCGCCGCCGCCGAGCACGTAGTCGCCTATTGAAAGTTCACCGTCGCACAGATCGGTGCGGACTCGGTCGTCGACACCCTCATAGCGACCGCACAACATCGAGAATCCACCGGACTCGGCGAGTTCCTGCGCCATCGACTGATCGAGGCGGCGGCCCCCGGGCCCGAGCAAATAGAGCGGCCGAGGCGGATCAGCGGCTTCGACCGAGGCGTAAATCGGCTCGGGGCGCAGAACCATCCCTGCTCCCCCGCCAAACGGTGAATCGTCCACGGTGCGATGCACGTCAGTGGTGTGCTCGCGCAGATCATGAATGCGCACATCGAGCAAACCCTTCGCCGAGGCACGACCGAGAAGGCTCTGTCCCGCGAACTCCGACACCATGTCGGGGAAGATAGTGAAGACGTCGATACGCATGACCACTAGTCCTCGTCAAGAAGTTCGAATAGACCGTCAGGAACGTCGACGACCAAACGATCTTCATCGTCACGACCTTCGAGGAAACGCAGTGGCACAAGAGCGCCACTGTCGAGCACAAGAAGATCGCTCGCAGGATTGTCCTGAACGGCAACAACGGTGCCGCGTTCGGTGCCATCGATTTCGACGACAGTTGAACCAATCAGTTCATGAACCCAGAGAGCGTCCGGATCTTCGTCGTCAAGGGGTTCTGCCGAAAGCACTAGTCCCGAAATTTCCTCGGCACCCTCACGGCCGTACACGCCCTCGAAGGTCACGATCCAGCGATGCTGGTGTGGACGCGACGCAGTGATCACGAATTCGCGTTCACCGGCGAATAGACGCGTACCGGGAGCGACACGATGTGTTTCAGTAGTTGTCAGTGCAACGACGACATCGCCGCGCACTCCATGCGGTTTGTCGATGCGGCCGACCTCGAGGAGGTTCACCGAATCAGTCGAGGAACTCGACCTCGACATCGCCACCATCACGGGCGGCGGCGGCGCGCACGACGGTGCGGATCGACTGCGCAACACGACCGCGCTTGCCGATGACACGACCCATGTCGCCAGGACCAACGTGCACGTTGAGGACAGCCTTGCGACCGCGATCGTCAAGTTCGATCTCGACGGCGGCCGGATCCTCGACCAATTGCTGAACGACGTAAGTCAACACGGCCTTTGCCGTGGTGAAGTCGGGAGTTACTTCCGACGCGTCGACGGTGTCGGCGGCGTCGCTCACGATGCTGCGCCGGTGAACTGCTCCCAAGCGCCAGAGATCTTCAGAAGCTTCTCGACAACCTCAGTGGGCTGAGCGCCCTTTTGAAGCCATGCGACAGCTTTGTCGTTATCAATGGTGACCTCGGAGGGCTCGGTGCGCGGGTTGTAATGACCCACGATTTCGATGAACCGGCCGTTGCGCGGCGAGCGCGAATCGGCGGCAACGACGCGATAGGTCGGTTGCTTGGTCTTTCCCATCCGCATGAGGCGGAGCTTCACCACGAGGTTTCTCTCTTCTGCTGGTCGTGCAAGAACGGACTACGAACGTTATCGGCCGAACCAATCGGGACGGCTGAGCGGCCTTCAATGGTGACCCGCGACGGAGCCGCGGGCAAGTTCAGAACTCAGCCGAGGCCGAGCGGGTCGCTATCGGGGCCCCCGGGAAGGCCCGGAAGGCGGAGTCCGCCACCAGGTCGACCGCCACCAAGATCGGCTTCGAAATCGGGCAATCGCAAGGGCGCCTTGCCTTTCGGGGCGACGCGTCCGCCACCGGAGGTGCGACCGCCGGGACCCTTGGACTTCCCCTTGGCCGCTTTACGACGGGACTTGTTCAAACGCTTCGTTCCGGCCCCACCCATGCGCTTCATCATCTTGGACATCTCTTTGAATTGCTTGATGAGTTCGCCGACCCGGGCTGCTTCGGTCCCAGAACCATTTGCAATTCGCACCCGACGCGACTGGTCAATGAGGTCGGGATCAACTCGTTCTGCAGGTGTCATCGATCGAATGATGGCCTCGACACGCGCGATTTCGCGGTCGTCGATCTGCGCGTTCTTCACTTCTTTGGGAATACCCGGCATCATGCCGAGGACACCCGAGAGAGGACCCATTTTCTTCAGCTGCTGCATTTGGTCGAGGAAATCCTCGAGCGTGAACTGCCCTTCGAGAAGTCGAGTGGCAGCTTCTTCGGCCTGATCTTTCTCGAAGACCTCTTCGGCCTTTTCGATAAGCGTGAGCATGTCGCCCATGCCGAGGATCCGACCGGCAAGACGATCCGGATGGAAGAGATCGAAGTCACGGAGTTTTTCACCAGTCGAAGCAAACGCAATCGGACGACCCACGACTTCTTTGACGCTGAGTGCAGCACCACCGCGAGCATCGCCATCGAGTTTGGTGAGGATGACACCGTCAAGTTCGAGAGTCGCGTGAAATGCCTCGGCGGTATTGACAGCATCTTGGCCAGTCATCGCGTCGATAACAAGGAACGTGTAATCGGGATCAACAGCTTCGGAGATCCGACGGACCTCATCCATTAGTTCGGCATCGATCGCAAGTCGACCCGCAGTATCGACAATGACAATGTCGCGGCCGGTCGTGCGCGCTTCAAGCAATGCGCTCTTCGCGACCTGAACAGGATCGGAATCTTCGGAAAAGACCGGCACTTCGATCTGACGACCCAGTGTGCGCAACTGCTCAACGGCGGCGGGCCGCTGAAGATCAGCACCAACCAGAAGTGGATGACGACCTTGGCTCTTAAACCAGCGGGCCAGTTTCGCTGAGTTGGTTGTCTTACCCGAACCCTGCAAACCAGCCATGAGGACAACGGTCGGCGGCTTTGCGTTGTAGGTGATGCGAATGGTTTCGCCGCCGAGCGTAGCGGTGAGTTCGTCATTGACGATCTTGACCATTTGCTGGCCAGGATTCAGCGCTTTGGAAACCTCTTCACCAACGGCACGATCTCGGACCCGTGCACAGAAGTTCTTGACGACGGTGAAGTTAACGTCGGCCTCGAGTAGCGCGAGACGAATCTCTCGCAGTGCGTCATCGACATCGGCTTCGGAAAGCTTTCCTTTGCCCTTGAGTTTTCCAAGGACAGACTCAAACCGATCTGAAAGTGATTCAAACATCAGGCCGCGACCTCAACAGTTTCGTCGTCACTAGCAAGAACATTGTCGTGATGGGTGAGTTTCTTCATGCGAACAGTGCCTCTACAAATTCGGCCGCATCGAATGGAACAAGATCTTCTGCACCTTCACCGAGGCCAACCAACTTCACGGGAATACCAAGTTGATCGTGAATAGCAATCACGATGCCACCTTTGGCAGATCCATCGAGTTTCGTGAGCACAACACCTGTGAGTTCCACGGCCTCGGTGAACTGCTTGGCTTGCACCAAACCGTTCTGACCAGTGGTTGCATCAATGACAAGGAGGACTTCTGTGACTGTTCCGGCGCCCTTGTCAGCGACTCGTCGAACCTTGCTGAGTTCTTCCATGAGGTTCACCTTGTTGTGCAGGCGACCGGCGGTATCAGCAAGAACAAGATCAATATTTCGCGCGTTTGCGGCTTCGACACCGTCGAAGATCACTGCGCTTGGATCCCCGCCTTCACTGCCTCGGACGAGTTCCGCGCCAGCTCGATCGGCCCACATTCCAAGCTGCTCAGCAGCCGCAGCGCGGAACGTATCGCCCGCAGCCATAAGAACCGTGCGACCTTCGCGAACCTCGCGCACACCCAACTTTCCGATGGTCGTCGTCTTTCCAACACCATTCACGCCAACAAAGAGCCATACCGTTGGCCCAGACTCGCTCGACAGAGTGAGTTCACGATCGAATCCGCTCAGGCGATCGATCATCTCTAACTTCAATGCACCGAGCAGTTCTTCGCCATTCGAAAGTCCGTCAGCTTTGACTCGCGCCCGCAGGTGATCGAGAAGTTCCTGAGTTGAGGCAACGCCGACGTCGGCAAGGATGAGTGCTTCTTCGAGTTCGTCCCATGTCTCAGCATCGATCTTTGAACGACCAGCGATCGAACCCATCGCACCCGATAACGCGGCACGAGCCTTTCCCAGACGGTCGCGAAAACGCGGTCGTTCAGTACTGATTTCTGGCTCATCAACCTCAACAACTTCAATAACTTCAGGGCTGACCGTCTCAACCTCGACAACTTCAGCAACACGGTCGTCGACCGGAGCGCGTCGCTTCGACTGCGGCTCTATCGACCCCCGTCGATTCCGAGGAGCAATGAATCCGAACCCGATTATCAGACCAAGAAGGACGACGACGGCAACGATGATGAGGATCTCAGCCATGGGGAAATGAGCCTAGTGGGCGACCCTTCGGGCCCATCCGGGTGAGGTCGTCCGCACGCCCATTCGAACCCTTCGCTCTGACCCCAAACGCGTCAGTGGCCGCCCTCTCGGGCGACCACCCATAACGACCGATTTGGAAAAAACTGTCTTAGTTCAGCGTGCCGAGGGTGACCTCGACCTCAAGAATTTTGCCGTCACGATTGACTTCAACGACGACCTTGTCGCCAGGGCTGTACCCACTTGCCATTCCCCGAAGTTCATCAAAGCTGCGAACCGGCACGCCATCGATCGCAACGATGAGGTCTCCGGACTCGATGCCGGCCTTATCGGCGGCGCCTCCACCCGTGACGCTCTGAACATAGGCGCCAGCACTACCTGAAGGAGTCGAACTCGGACCACTCAGACCGAGTCCAGCTCGAGCAACAGTTTTGCCAGCAACAAGCTGATCGGCGACTCGCTTGGCTGTCGAAATCGGTATAGCGAAACCGATACCGGTGTTTTCGCCAGTCTCGCTGTAGATCGAAGAGTTAATGCCCATGATCTCGCCATTTCGATTGGCCAAAGCACCACCGGAGTTACCCGGATTGATTGGGGCATCGGTCTGGATCATGTTGATAACAAAACTCCTCTGATTCGGCAGCGGACGATTCACCGCAGAGACGATGCCCGAAGTCACTGTTTGCTCAAGTCCGTAGGGACTACCGACAGCAACGGCAATCTGCCCAACATTCGGCTTCGCTGTTGCCAACTTTGCGGCGGGAGCAGCAAGTCCAATAGCGCGAATAACGGCAATGTCGGTACCTGTATCGGCACCAAGCACCTGGCCCTTCACAGCAGTGCCTTCCGAATCACGAACGGTCACCGTGCTCGCAGTGCCAACAACGTGGGCGTTGGTGATGAAGAGATCCGTGTCGTAGGCAACGCCAGATCCAACGCCGTTGGTGGTTTCAATCTGCACCACTGACGGGCTCACTGTTGCTGCGACGTAGGCAATCGGCTCGGAACCCGGATCGATCGTGACCGCTGTTGTCGTGACCTGACCGCTTCCTGCTGAACTGCGGATGATTGTCGTTGTGTTGCCATCGACAAGCGATCGAATGCCGAAGCCAAGTCCAAACAGACCCACAACAACGACAGTGGCCACAACAACTCGCAGGAATGAATTCGAACGACGCGGCCCAGATGGGGTTGCGCCACGTTCTGGCGGCGGAGTCGGAGCTCCACCCCACGGAGCCGGCGTAGAAACCGGAGGCACAGGAGGTGCCGGAGGTACCGGCACACCGGGGCCACCGCTCCCCCACGTCGGGGGCACCGGGGGTTCCCAAGTTCCGGCCGGGGTAGGCGGCGTTGGGGGCCGTGGTGGCAGTACGGGGGGCTGGTTATCCCAGGTCATTTCGAATCGGCTCCTGCAACAGTTTCGGATCGAATGGTACGGACACCTTGAGGTGAACGTGACTGCAACGTACTGAGTGGCAGCGAAAGCCGAACGAAAGTCGAGACTTCTTCGGAGCGACGCACAATGTCTAGGCCATCGCTATCGGTGGAGGCGGGAGCGGCGCCTGTGGTTCTGCCGGCGCTAGCGCCGGTAACCAGAGAGCAAAGGCTGATCCGTGCTCTACCTGGGACACCAACTTCACTTCGCCACCATGGGCTTCGGCGATCTGCCGGACGATGGTGAGGCCAAGCCCACTTCGTCCCTGTTCGCGACCTGCCCTGGGGTCGCCGCGCCAAAACCGCTGGAAGACTCGATCTCGGTCAGACGGATCAATTCCCGGGCCTTGGTCCTCGACCGCCATCCAAACCCACGGGCCATCGAGTCCACCTCGAAGTCGAACCGTGCTGCCTTCGGGCGAATAGCGAATGGCATTAGCCAAGAGATTCCCGAGCGCTTGGCGAAGCGCCAAACGATCTCCAATAACCCAAAGCCCCGAGTCGGCGTGATGCACAAGGTGAACGCCAGCTGCGACTGCAGGCACATTGAACTCTTCGGCGGCTTCATTGATCAATTGCCCGACATCGACTGGATCGCGCTCGAGAGAAAGCGTTCCTTTACGCGCATAAACGAGTAGATCATCGACAAGTCGAGCCATTCGCTCGGAGGAACGTTCAACAACTTCTGCCGTATGGCGGAGATCATCCGCACTCGCATCAGGATCAGAAAGCGTGACTTCAAGATTGGTACGAATCACCGCAAGTGGATTACGGAGTTCGTGGCTCGCTTCGTGAATGAATTGACGTTGACCTTCGAATGCTTCGTCAAGACGACCAAGCATGTCATCGAAGGTATCGGCGAGTTGACGCAGTTCATCGTTCGGTCCGCCTAGATCGATGCGCTGTTTGAGATCACTCGCTTGAATTTCACGCACCGAATTTGAGATCTCGCCAAGCGGTCGGAGCATGCGGCCACTCACGATCCAGCCGACAACCAGACTCGTAAAGAACAACGCTAGTAACGACCAAAACGAATACACCCGCAACGCATCGAGCGCTCGTTCGTTCACTGATCGCTGGACTAATTGCGCCTGATCAGGCTGGATGAATGTGATACCCCCAACCTGAAATGCAGTTGCTGAGATCTTCTGATTACTCAGCGAATTGTGGAGACCCAAATAGATGCCACCCACAACAAGTGCAGCAAGACCGAAAACGAGAATCGACCACACCGCCGTCAGGCGAAAGCGGATAGAGCCCATCCATGCAGGCAAACGCTTTGAGGCTCGGTAGCTACGTGAATGAAATCGGGTGCGAACAGCGCTATTTGAACGCGTTGTTTCCACGGCCAAGTCCCGCTGATCAGCGTCTGCCCCAGAAAGGTGCGGATCAATCATGGATCAAGCAATCGATATCCGGAACCGATGACGGTTTCGATGAGCGGCGTTTCGTTGTCAATAGTGACTTTACGGCGCAGTGTGCCAACAGTTACACGAACGGTATTGGTGAACGGATCCGCATGTTCGTCCCAAACGTGTTCAAGCAGTGTCTCTTGAGAAATTACTTCGCCTGCGTGCAGCATGAAATAGCGAAGGAGTGCGAACTCTTTGGCGGTGAGATCAAGTCGGCGAGATCCGCGCCTTGCTTCATGGCGCGCATCGTCGACTTCAAGTTCGCCTACCACCGTGACTGATGAAACAGCCCGAGAATCGCGGCGCAGTAATGAACGCACCCGAGCCAAGAGTTCCGGAAACGCGAATGGTTTGACGAGGTAGTCATCGGCACCATCGTCAAGGCCGGCAACACGATCCTCGAGACCGTCACGAGCCGTGAGCATCAAAATTCGGGGCTGAGGATCGGCTTCAGCCCGCACCCGCCGGCACACTTCGCCACCATCAATGCCGGGCATAGTGATGTCGAGGCACAGCAGGTCGTAGGTAGTGACCATGACTTTGTTGAGCGCATCGGCACCGTCGTTGGAAACGTCGACTGCGTACCCCTCACGACGCAAACCTCTCGCCACCGCCTCGGCCAAATCGACTTCATCGTCAACGACAAGAACTCGCACGGCGTTGACGGTATCGCCCCAGACTCCCCTCTTCATCGCACTCCCTGCCGAAAACCCGAAGTGCTCGGCCAAAGACAAAATTGATTCCCGGCTTTATGGTGGTCTTCGGTCCAATGTGGTCCCCTTCGCTCCATGACCGCGACCCATAACCTCCCAACCTCCCCATATCCCCTCCAGGAGCCCCTGATGTCCGACCCGTCCTTCCCTTCCTCCCCAGTCTCGACACCCGCCGATAGAACGGCTGCCTCATCAGCCGATGCGGCACTGCTCGAGGCGGCACTTATGGAGATGAAGAAGGTCATCGTTGGCCAAGACCGTGCGATCGAGCGACTCTTCGTCGGCCTTCTTGCTCGCGGCCATGTGCTGCTCGAGGGCGTACCTGGCCTGGCCAAAACACTTGCTGTGGAGACGCTCGCCACGGTGATCGGCGGAAATTACAACCGCCTCCAATTCACCCCTGATCTTCTTCCCGCCGATCTCATCGGCACTCGAATCTTCCGTGCATCGAACGAGACCTTCGATATCGAGTGGGGTCCAGTCTTTGCCAACATCGTTCTGGCTGATGAAATCAATCGTGCTCCCGCCAAAGTGCAGTCCGCTCTCCTCGAGGTCATGGCCGAGCACCAGGTGTCCATCGCCGGCACCACGAAAAAAGTTCCCGAGCCATTCTTGGTGCTCGCCACCCAGAACCCAATCGAGAGTGAGGGCGTCTACCCGCTTCCCGAGGCCCAGCGAGACCGTTTCCTCATGAAGGTTGTGGTCGGCTATCCAACCGCAGCAGAAGAAGCTCAAATCGTTGCTCGCATGGCAGTCGGTGCACCGAAAGCCCAGGAGGTGCTCAGCCTCGAACAGCTCGTTGAACTACAGACATCCTGCGACGCGGTGCACGTTGCACCTGCGGTTGCCGATTACGCCGTTCGCCTCGTTCTCGCCACTCGCGAGCCTGCAGCCTATGGACTTCCCGAACTCGCAGAGCTCATCTCATGGGGCGGAAGTCCAAGAGCTTCGCTTGGTCTTGTCGCTGGCGGTCGTGCGCTCGCCCTCATGCGCGGACGTTCCTACGTATTGCCGCAAGACATCTTCGACATCGCACCCGATGTGTTACGACACCGAGTTGTGCCGTCATACGAAGCGCTCGCGCAGGGACTCTCCGTTGAACAGATCCTCGCCCGCCTTCTGTCGACGGTACATGCGCCCGTCATTGCTCCGTCACAGAACCCAACCGCAGTTACCGGCCGTTGAGCGCCAAGAAAACCGCGGCCCCCTCAATAGACGGAACCCCCGCCGCGGAAATTCTCCGCCGCCTCGAAATCAGTGTGACTCGTCGGCTCGATGGACTGCTTCAAGGAGACCATCGCGGACTGACGCCGGGCCACGGCTCTGAACCCGGAGAAATTCGGGCCTACCAACCAGGCGACGACGTCCGCCGGATTGACTGGAACGTAACCGCACGACTCGGCGAGACCCATGTGCGCGACAGCGTTGCTGATCGGGAACTTGAGACATGGATCCTTGTAGATGCATCTGCATCACTTGCGTTTGGAACAGCAACCTGTGAGAAGCGTGATCTTGCTCTTGCGGGAGTCGCGGCCACTGGTTTTCTCACGGCGCGCACGGGCAATCGAATCGGCGCAATGACGATCGGTCCCAACGGTGCATCGCCACCCATTCCAGCACGCTCAGGGCGCGTACACATGCAGGCACTCTTGCGTCAGGTACTCGCGGCGCTCGACAATCCTCAGCCTGGCCGCACCGATCTGACCGCTGGCTTGCAGCGCATCGCCGGCACGGCCAAGCGACGCGGACTCATTGTTGTGATCTCTGACTTCCTCGACCCAGGACCTTGGGACGCAGCACTTCGCACCTTGGCCCTGCGCCACGATGTCTTATGCATCGAGGTCGTCGACCCCGTTGAACTGGAGCTTCCCAATGTCGGAATGCTGTTGCTCCATGACGCCGTCACTGGTCGCGAAATCGAAGTACCTACAGGCAACGCAAAGTTTCGTGAGCGCTATGCCCGAGCCGCTACCAATCAGCGAGCCACAATCGCAACTCGGATCCGTGCAACGAGTGCCGATCATTTAGTGCTTCGAACTGACCGCGATTGGTTGCTTGACCTCGCCCGATTCGTTTCTCGTCGACGCGACCGCATCGATTCACTTTCTCGTTCTGCTGCACATGGATCTGGGAATGTAGGAGCAATTGCGGGGGCGACCATGACCACTGGAGTCACCCGATGATGGGTATTTCATTTCTCAGCCCTTGGCGATTGCTTCTGCTTTTCGTCGTCGTTGCCCTCGGTAGTACCTATGCCTTGTTCCAAAAGCGCCGCTCGAAATACGCAGTGCGATTTACCAACCTCGAACTACTCGAGTCCATTGCGCCGAATCGCCCCGGCTGGCGACGCCACATCGCCGCAGCAGTGCAACTTGTTGCGCTCTCTGCGTTGGTGTTGGCCTTCGCTCAACCCGTGCACGACGTGAAGGTTCCTCGCGAACGAGCAACGGTCATGCTCGCTCTTGACGTATCGCTCTCGATGGAAGCAACCGATGTGAAGCCTGACCGCATCGAGGCAGCAAAGGCAGCAGCGATCGCGTTCCTTGACGATGTTCCCGCTCAGTTCAACGTTGGGCTCGTGACCTTTGCCGGAAGCGCAAAGATTCGTGTCGCCCCCACCACCGATCGTCAGCAAGTTGCGAACGCCATTCAAAACGCTCAACTCGCTGATGGAACAGCAATAGGCGATGCGATCGATGCCAGCCTTGATGCGCTCGGAGACGTTCCGCCCGCCCCCGATGGCGCAGCGGTTCCCGCAGCAATCGTGCTGCTATCCGATGGAACGACAACGATGGGAACGCCGAACATCACTGCCACGCAACGTGCAGTTGATGAAGGTGTCCCCGTTTCAACGATCGCTTTTGGCACGCCGACCGGAACTGTCACGCTGCCCAGCGGACAGATTGTCAGTGTGCCTGTCGATGCACCCTCGCTTGAGGCAATCGCAAAGCAGTCTGGCGGCAACTTTTACGAGGCATCTACCCAGAACCAGTTGACTGACGTCTATTCGAAGATCGGATCCTCCATTGGGTACGACGAGGTTGAGTCATCGCTCACACAGTGGTTCATTGCAATCTCGTTCCTCACGCTCGTTCTGGCGTCAGGTCTCGCTCTGGCCTGGTCGAACCGACTGCCGTAGTACTTGCGGTGCAAAACGAACGGTGAATTCAAGCTCGTTACGAGGACACCTTTTCGCTAACGACTCGTGACGAACCACCCGGTTGCATCGATACGCCATAAAGGCAGTCAGCAGCTTCCATCGTGCGCTTTTGATGGCTCACGATGACGAGTTGTGCATCGTTACGGAATTCTGCAACGAGACCAAGGAACCGGTTGAGATTTATATCGTCGAGGGCGGCCTCGACTTCGTCCATCACGTAGAACGGCGACGGACGACTGCGGAAGACCGCAAATAAGTAGGCCAAGGCTGTGAGCGAACGCTCTCCACCAGAGAGTAATGAAAGCTTTCGAACGTTTTTGCCGGAAGGCTTTGCCTCGACCTCGATGCCGGTTAGCAGCAAGTTGTCGGGTTCGGTGAGCTTCAGTCGACCCTCGCCGCCTGGGAACAGAGTCTGGAACAGCGCTTCGAAGTTGGCAGCGACATCGGCGAATGCAGCAGCAAATACGCTGACGATTTCACCATCGATTGCACGAATCACCTTGGCGAGTTCACGACGACTTTCCTTAACGTCATCGAGTTGCTGCTCAAGGAACGTGTGACGTTCCTGCAGGGCATCGAATTCTTCGAGCGCCAACGGATTGATTGGACCCATGAGGCGGAGGTCGCGTTCAAGCTCGCGGGCTCGGCCGGCAGCGGTCGCACCTTCGGCAAGTTCTGGACATTCGCTGGCGATTGCGACATCGGGTTCGCAGTCGAGGTCGCGTCGAAGCGCTTCAACCGCTGCCTCGATGCGCATCTCGATTTCAGCATGATCAATTTCGGCGCGCTGTAGACGCTCGCGAACCTCGCTGAGACCGCGTTCCTGATCGGCGCGCTGACGACGAAGGCCATCGAGTCGACCAGCGACACCGCGAGCAGCCTCGGACTGCTGACGACGACGCTCCCGGAAATCACTGAGGCGACCCTCAATAAGGGCTGAGCGATCCTGGACGAGCGCCGACAAACGATCGAGTGCAGTTTGAGCACGATCGAGTTCAAGGCGGCGAGCTTCGGCAGCCTCGCGTTCTGCAGCGGCACCGTCGAGTCGAGTTTCAACCTCGGCCAGTCGGCCGGTGAGGAACTGACGTCGCTCGACCACCGCAACGCTTCGAACTTCGAGATCACTGCGCCGAGAACCAACTTCCGCTGCCTGCTCCTCGAGCCGAGCACGAGATTCAGCCATGCGTCGGGCCGACGCGGCGAGTTCATTGTCAGCGGCTTCAAGATCGGGAAGCATCCCCTCGAGTTCGGAGATACGCGCATCTTCACGAGTCACTCGGTCTGTAAGTTCACCAAGGTGATCACTAAGTGCTTCGGCTTCAGTGGCCGCATCGCGACGGTCGGTTTCGGCTCGCTGCAAACGGTCTCCTGCTGCAGTGAGTCGTGAATCGTTTACGTCAAGATCGCGAGCAAGACCAGCTTCAACGCTTGCGGCTTCGGCCAGTTCAGCTCGTACCGCCTCAAGAACCGCCGCTGCTTCTGAGGCGACAAGAACAGCTTCTTCTGCACGGCGAGTCGCTTCGTCAAGCGCGGCACCAGTTGCACCAGCACCCGATGAGCCGACGCGCCAACCGCTCACGCCAAATCGATCGCCACTGCTGGTGACAACAATGGCGTCGGGGTGAGCAAGCGATGCATCAACCGCCTGCACCCAGCCGCCATCAATAACAACAGCAGCACCGATGAGCGCATCAAGAAGTGGTTCGACATCGGGACGACGAGCTCGGACGTGTCCGCGCAATGGTGCACCAACGGGCGGAGCGGAGCGGGTAGAGCGACCCGCACCCAGAGCAAGCACGGCGCCGCTGAGCGATTCCGCGCTGAGCGCTTCAAGGGCACGGCGACCAGCATCGACCCCATCAACAACAACCGCAGCCAATGCTTCGCCGACGGCAGCTTCGAAAGATGCTTCCCAGCCCGCATCGATTTCAACGAGATCGAGAACCGTGCCGAGGACTCCGTCGATACCGGCAAGACGTTCGGTACCCGCTCGAGAACGTGCTTCGTCGAGGGCCAGAGCAAGCGCTTCGACTCGAGCTCGCCACGCATGCTGTTCGCTTTCGGCTGCACGGTGCACCGATTCAGCCGCTTCAACCGCCAATTCAGCTTGCGAACGACGCGCTTCGGCCAATTCCATGGCTTCGACCAACGGGAGTTCAGCCGATTCCAATTCGATCAGTTGCGCCCGAAGTAACTCAGTTTCAGACAGAAGCGTTGCAGCTTTTTCAGCCAGCGCGGTTGCACGAGTTCCGATGCGATCGCGTTCCTCGCGCGCACGTCCCGATGCGGTACGAAGTGCTGCGAGTTCCCCACGAACCTCGGCGGCAGCGCCTGTGGGAGCCGGCACACCGCTCGCCCACTGCTCTTCAAAGGCCAACCGTTCGGCCATCAGAAGTTCTTCGGCCTCGACCAATTCGGCAGCAAGAGGCTCAAACTTCTCCGATTCCGCTTCAACCTCGGCCAGTTCGGCCGACAGTCGTGCCGCTTCAGCTTCGAGTGAAGCAACAACACCCTGATCGATCGACGCGCCACGAAGGCGATCAACACCGCGTCGACGTTCAGTGAGCACTGCGGATAGACCACGAGCTTGCTGGAACAACGACTCATACGATGCGAGACCGTCACCCAGATCGTCGCCGCCCATCGCGGTGAGTTCCGCTTCAACCGACATAATTTGCGTATCGAGTTCGGCGAGTGAACGACGAAGGCGCTCTTCTTCGGCGGAAAGCTCAGCCCGTCCGCGCATTCCGTTTTCAAGTCGGGTACGCAAGCCTGCAAGCTCGCGACCAGCAATAAAGATGCGTAATGCCGTGAGTTCAGAAACAACACCGGCGTGGCGACGAGCGGCATCGGCTTGGCGTTCAAGTGGACGCAACTGACGGCGCACTTCGCGAAGCAGGTCCTGCATACGAGTGAGGTTGCCTTCAGTTGCGGTCAGGCGGCGTTCAGACTTTTCTTTGCGGCGGCGATATTTCAAGATGCCGGCTGCTTCTTCGATGATTGCACGACGTTCTTCAGGTCGAGCGTTGAGTACCGCATCGATCTGGCCCTGCGAAACAATGACGTGCTGCTGACGACCAACACCACTGTCGGAAAGCAGATCTTGAATGTCAAGAAGACGACACGGAACGCCGTTGAGCGCGTATTCGCTGTCACCTGAACGGAACAACGTACGGGTAATGGTCACCTCGTTGAATTCGATCGGAAGCATTCCCGAGGTGTTGTCGATAGTAAGGCTGACCTCGGCGCGACCGAGCGCTGAACGCTTGGTAGTGCCGGCAAAAATGACGTCGTCCATCTTCTGCGAACGCACTGCGGAAGGCGCCTGTGCACCAAGCACCCAACCGATCGCGTCGACCACATTGGACTTGCCCGAACCATTGGGGCCCACCACAACGGTGACGCCTGGTTCGAGATCGAGAGATGTCGTATCGGCGAAGGACTTAAAGCCCTTCATCGTGAGTCGTTTCAGATACATCAGACCTGACAGACCTCGCAGTAGAAGGTGGACCGACTGGCAACCTTGGTCTTCACGATGTTGTTACGACGACAACGACGACATGGCTGCTTTTCGCGGTCATACACCTGATGGTGGCTTTGATAATCGCCGGCTTTACCGAAAAGATCGACATATTGGCCATCACCAAGCGTTGAGCCGTTGTACTTGATTGCCTCGTGCAGAATCTCGACGAGCGAACGGTAGAGGCGACGAATTTCCTGCGTCGTGAGCGATCCTGTTTCGCGGTCATAACGAAGACCGGAGTCGAAGAGGATTTCATCGGCGTAGATATTGCCGATACCAGCAATCATTGACTGATCGGTGAGGAACGCCTTAAGCGACTGGCTCTTCGAACGAAGTAAATGACCGAAGTCGACCCATGACATTGGAGTTTCCACCGGGTCGACACCGAGGTTTGAAAGTTCTTCAATCTCAGAAGAGATTTCGTCGGGAGTGGCAAGGAACATCTCGCCGAATGTGCGCGGGTCGATGAAACGGAGTTGGCCGCCCTGCGTGAACGTGATGGTCACATGTGTGTGCTTTTCGACTTCGTCCTTCGGCGTTGCACGACGCAACTGACCTGACATTCGCAGATGAACGATCAGCACCTGTCCATTGTCAAGCGGCATGAGGAGGTACTTCCCTTTACGCTGCGAACCAGTGATCTTGGCGCCGACAAGACCGGTGATGAAGTCTTCGGGACTCTGACGTTTGATCGACTTCTTCCCGGTGACGTCAACGCTCTTCACCTTGCGTCCGACGACCTCTTTTTCGAGTTCGCGGCGAATGGTTTCTACTTCGGGCAATTCAGGCATCGTGCTGCCCACTCTCATGGTTGGGAACGGTCACCGTCGACAGGTGGTCGAGCGCGGCATGCGCTGCGGCCTGTTCGGCGCCCTTCTTTGAGCGACCTTCGCCTTCACCGATGACGTTGCCGTCGACCGACACGCGAGCGAAGAACCGCTTCTCGTGATCGGGGCCCTCGGCCCCGAGTTCATAGACCGGCGCCGCCGAAAAACGTTGCGCCGTGAGTTCTTGAAGTTGTGACTTGAAGTCGCCGTCACCGGGTTCTTCGGCTGCTGCAGCAATGGGTGCCTCGAACAGGCCAAGAACAAGTTCGCGTGCGGCATCAATACCGCCATCGACAAATACCGCTCCGATGATGGCTTCCAAGGCATCGGACAGGATCGAGGCCTTCGACCGTCCGCCACTGGCGTCTTCGCCCTTGCCCAAACGGAGAGCGGGGCCAATACCAAGGTCAGCAGCAACCTTGGCCAACGTCGGTTCGCTTACTACTGCCGACCGAACCTTGGCCAGCAAACCTTCGGGCATTTCCGGATGCGAAGTAAAGAGGTGATCAGTGACGATCACACCCAGAACCGCATCGCCAAGGAATTCAAGCCGCTCGTTAGAGGCAGCGTGACCTGTTTCGGCGCACCACGACCGATGCGTAAGCGCGAGGAGAAGAGGCCCGGGCTCGGAGAACCCGTAACCCAAGCGATGGCCCAGCGCGGTGATGGCGTCGGCGCTCAGGACCTCAGCCCAGCTTTGCCATGACGTAGTCAACGGCATCGCGGACGGTCTTGAGATCGGCCAGGTCTTCGTCTTCGATGCGGAAGCCAACGCTGCGCTCACCAAGTTCCTCTTCGAGGGCCTCTACCAACTCAATAAGGGCCAGGCTGTCGGCATCGAGATCATCGGCGAAGGAATCGCCTTCGTTGATGGCGGTGGGCTCGGTCTCGAGGATGTCGGCCAACCGGTCACGGACCAGATTCAGGACGAACTCTCGGTCGATAGGGCCTTGTTCGACATGGGTCTCAGCGGGCACAACGGTCTCCTCGGACGGCGATGGAACGGGCCGATCGTAGCGGGGTCAAACTTTGCCCGCTTGTGAAAACTGCTGTTCAACGCTCTGCTGGAGCGGAACCGAACCTCGGGTTCAGTCGGCGGGGCGAACGGTGGCGGCGATATGACCAACCACATCGGCGTTCACCATGTCGGCAGCAACTCGCACCGCGTTCACCATGGCCCGGTCCGAAGAGGAGCCGTGACTGATAATGCACACTCCATCGACACCGAGAAGCATCGCTCCACCGGTGTTCTCCGGATCGAGCGAGTCGTAGAGCGGCATGAGTGACGGCCACAGTGCAGTCGCCGCGGCACGAGCTTCGTCAGATGAATCGAAGGCGGCGAGCAGTGAGTTGATAACCGACTTCAACGATCCTTCGAGAGTCTTCAACGCGACATTGCCAGTGAAGCCATCGGTCACCACGACATCGACGTCGTCGGTCATGATGTCGCGTCCTTCAACGTTTCCGATGAATCGAGCGCCGGTTTCACCGATCCAAGCACCTTCAGCAAGCAACTTGTGCGTTTCCTTCACAAGCGGATTTCCCTTGGTGGGTTCTTCGCCAATCGACAACAAACCAACGCGAGGCGACGCGATTCCGAAACGCTGTTTCGCGAACACTACGCCCATCTGCGCGAACTGCACGAGCCATTCGGCATTGCATTCAGAGTTTGCCCCAGCATCGAGCAGTACCGTTGGAGTGTCGGCGCCAGGAACAGGAATCGGCGTTGCAATCGCTGGCCTTTGAACACCCTTAATGCGGCCCATACGCAACAACGCACTTGCCATTGTGGCGCCGGTGTTTCCCGCGCTCACCATTGCTGAAGCTTTCCCATCGCGAACGGCTTCTGCAGCGCGCACGAGCGATGAATCCTTCATTTTGCGAACACTTGAGCCGGGATCGGCGTCCATCGCAATGACTTCCGATGCTTCGATGACCTCGAGGCCACCGGTGTCGCCAAGGTCTGCGGCGCGTCCGACTAACACAACGGGAATACCAAGTTCATCGACAGCGCGACGCGCGCCAGCAACAATTGCGCCGGGAGCGTTGTCGCCCCCCATGGCATCGACAGCGATGGGAAGCATGAGTGCTCTTTCGGGATCAGTCGACGTCGAGGGCCTGGCGGCCGTTGTACCAACCGCAGTTGCCACACACAACGTGCGGACGCTTTACGGCGCCACAACGCGGACAGGAGCTGCGAGCCGGAGTGGCGATACGCCAAGCTGAGGCACGGCGGCTGCGGCTCTTGGACTTCGAGGTCTTCTTCTTGGGTACGGCCATGGTCGTTCCTGATTCGGGGGGCGGCACACTGAGCCGCTCGCGGGACCGGGGGGTGCCCCGGGCAGACGGAGGACTCTACTCGCCGAGGTCGCCCGGTTCGAAGTCCAGTTCTGCCAGGGCAGCCCAGCGGGGGTCAGAGATGGGTCCAGAACCCTCTGCTTCTTCGGATTCCTCTCCCTCTCCCGCGACCCGAGCAGGGAACAATTCAGGAGCGGGACCCCGGCAATCTGCATCACACAGCGGAGCCAAAGGCAGTGCCAACAGCACCGCATCCCGAACCATGGGCTCGAGATTCACGATGTCGTCGGCCATCGCGTACGTCTCGCCCTCAACGGGACGGGGTTCGAAGATTTCCCTGATCTGGGCCACGGATTGACCCTCAACGGGTCTCAAACACCGACGACACTCGCCCACCCATGGAGTGGCAATGGTGCCCGTCGCAACCAATCCATTGCTGAGTGTCTCAAGTTCAAGATCAACGATGATGGATGCACCCTCCGGCACCGTGGCCGAGGTGATCGCTAAACCGGCGAGCTCGACCGATTCAGCGAACTGACGCCTTGCGCCGGGATGTCGACGAAGGTCGGCGATCGGCACGACCAATGGTCGGTAGGTCATCGATTACGCGAGATCCTGATCGAAGAAGTTCGAAGCGGCGTCGCGAATTGTCTGAGTCGGATGGTTTGAAGACGGGGGCGGAGGAAGGTCGGAGTAGAGGTCCTCGACCACGGTGAGGCGCGGACGATCATCGTAGGGGTCGTACTCGTCATCGAACGGAAGTGCTCCGTCGTCCCAAGAGTCGCCGTTGACCATCCCTTCGGTGTCGTACAAGGCGGGTGCGTCATCGAGTTGCGAAAGTTCGTCGTAGACCGAAGGTTGGGTCGGCGGTGCAGAGAAGTCTTCGCCTTGCTCAACATAGATTTCCTGTTCGGATACTCCTTCAACGCCGTGTTCGGCAGCAGCCGCTGCTTCAGCAAGGAGATTTGTGCCCTGCAACTTCGCGCGGCCAGCACCGACGAGTTTCTGCGTGCGTTCCAACACAATTTCGAAACTGGCGAGTTTCTGATCGCAGAAATCTTCGACCTCGTGACGCAGTCGACGAGCATCGGCTTGAGCGGCATCGACGATGTCATACGCCCGCTGTTCGGCGGCTTTCACGACCTCGGTGCGCTGCACCATGCGTTCGGCTCGGGTACGCGCTTGTTCGATCATGTCGTCAGCTTCGTGGCGAGTTCGAGCAAGGAACTCTTCACGTTCCTTGAGCAACCAACGGGCAGCTCGGAGTTCTTCGGGCAATGATTCGAGCGCGCCATCGATAAGTCCAAGGACTTCGTCTTTCACGATCATCGATGAAGCAGACAACGGCACATCACGCGCGTTCTCGACCATGTCGCGCAGCGTGAGCAGCACGTCTTCGGTCTCGGCCGGGTGATACTGCGCCCCCACCGATGGTGGAGTGAGATCGATCTCGATGTCGTGATCGTCGAATGCGGGATTGTCGTACTTGCTCACGATCCGTACTTCTCCTGAAGTCGTTTGGCAACGGCAGTCGGCACCATGGGTGTCACATCGCCGCCGAAGCGGGTGATCTCTCGAAGCAACTTCGACGCAAGGAACGAGTTCCCTGATGCCGACGGAATGAACAACGTGTCCACGCCTGAAATTTTCTGGTTCATCTGCGCCATTTGCAATTCGCTCTCAAAGTCAGAAACGGCACGCAGACCCTTCACGATGAAGTCGGCGTCCATTTCCTTTGCGAGATCAACAACGAGCGATGCGAACATCGTGACCGTTACGTTAGGAAGATGGGCGACTGATTCCTCGAGCATCTCTCGACGCTCATCGAGCGAGAACAATGGCTCGCCCTTCTGAGGGTTGCGCATGGCAGCGACGATGACCTCGTCGAACAGACGCGACGCCGTAGCGATGATCTCAAGGTGACCGTTATGGATCGGGTCGAACGATCCCGGGTAAAGCACTCGGGTCACGGAGACTCCGGACTGTCGGGGGGCAGCAGGACGCTTACGAGCGTACCCCCGTACCTCTTCTCCTTTCGTGTATCCCATCCAGCCGGAACCGTGATCTCTCGCGCTGATTCGGCAACAACGACACCGCCTGCGGCGATGTGAGTCACTAGGTGAAGGACTTCAGACCACAGCTCGTCATCGGCCACATAGGGCGGGTCGATCAGCACGAGATCAAACTGAGGGAGTAACGAGCTTTTTGCTGCGTCTCGCAGCCACACCATCGCGTCTTGGGCCACAACTGTGGCTTGATCAAGAAATCCCGTCGTTTCAAGGTTGGTACTGATCGCTTTGCGGGCGTCACGGCCATGATCAACGAAGACGCACGAGGCCGCACCGCGAGACAGGGCTTCGATTCCCAGCGCACCAGAACCGGCAAACAGATCGAGCACCCGGGCGTCATCGACTGCATCGAGACTGACGAGCGAGTTGAACATCGACTCTCGAACGCGATCGAGCGTGGGCCGGGTATCGCTCCCTTCAGGAGCCACCAATCTGCGTCCTCTTGCTTGGCCGGCCACAACCCTCATCCCGGCGACCGTACCCTGTGACGATGGATGCCGAACTCGGAATGACCTGTGTCGACTGCGGAGGCACCCTCCATCCATTGTCCTACCCACCCGAGGACGGCTGGGAGCCGGGAGATGTCGTGGCCTACCGCTGCCCCGATTGCAACGAGCGATTCGACATCGTCCTTGGCGACCCGTCGGATGACGACGACCGTTACTGACACGAGGTCACGCCATGGGTATCGACGCTGACGTTCACAATCTTGTTGGCCGCTATTGCGACGCGGTGCTTCGCGTAGATGTCGAGGAGTTTTCCGACACGTGGGCCGACGACGCGCGCTGGCTGATTCCTGGCGACGGGGTCATCGAAGGTCGTGACGCGATTACGGCCACATTCGAAAAGATTCGACCCACTTACCGGCAATGTGTGCAGCAAGTTCTCAACGGAACGATTTCCTATGTCGATGGCGACAACGCAAGCGCGCGTTGGCAGATTCGCGAACTTCAATGGCGCGAGGACGGAACGGTCAGCGAACTCATCGGCGTGTATCACGACGTGATGGCGCGCGCCCTCGACGGTGTACTTCGGTTCACTCAACGCGATTTTGAATTGATCTACAGCGGTGCGATTGACGGAAGCGGAAGGTTGCGATCACCGCGCTCGTTGTAGGCAAAACACCGGAAACGGTCAGTCAAGTAATGCAACGAGGATGTCGGCCAATTCTGCCGGCCGAGCAACCATCGGCGAATGATCGCCGGGCATCTCGACGACATCGGCACCCATGCGTTCGGCGACGGCACGCTGACCGTCGACAAGAAGAATCGGATCGTCGGTGCACACGACATAGGTGCTCGGCGTCGAACGCCACGCTGCTTTTTCGACAATGACGGTGCCGCCTGTATTTCCCGAACGAAGTTTGGTCGCCCAACGCGCCGCCTCAATCGGATCAATGTCTGGGTAGAAGATCTGTGCTGCAAATTCCGGGTCGATGAATGGCAGTCCGTCGTCATCAACTCGCATGGTGGTGAGGAACTGCTCGCCGATTGTCATCGGCCCACCACTGCCCAACTCGCCTGCGTCGGGACCAAGTGCGGCGAGGTACACCAATCGTTCAACCGACCGATGATTTCCAGCAACCGTTACTACTGCGCCGCCATAGGAATGACCGAGAAGAATGATGGGGCCCTCAATCGCGTCGAGGGCCGCGGTTACCGCCGCCGCATCTTCAGTGAGGTCGGTAAGCGGAAGATCGACAAGTGCGGTGGTTGCACCTCGTGCCTCGAGTTCGGCCACTAAGGGTTCGAAACACCAACTGCCGTGAAATGCACCGTGCGTAAGAACGATTGTTGTCATGGCAAGATCCTAGGAAGAACTAATCAACTTTTCATCAGGAAATCGATGTCGTCAGCTTTAAGGAACAGATCTACTTCTTCGGCCAACAGTTCATGCCTGGCCAAGTCGGGATCAGAATCGAGAAGCTCGATCGCAATCTCTCGAGCAATCACTACCCATTCACGGTCACGACGCAATGAGGCCAACTTCAGATCGTTCTGACCTTTTTGTCGCTCCCCCATGATCGTGCCTTCGCCACGAAGGTCGAGATCGACTTCAGCAAGTTCGAACCCATCGGTGCTCCGAACAAGTGCTTCAAGGCGTGCTTCGCCATCGGGAGTTTTCGCCTCGCCAACCAGCCAACAGAAGGACTTCGCTGCGCCTCGACCGACACGTCCACGCAACTGATGCAACTGTGCAATGCCGAAACGCGTGGCATCGAGAATGACCATAACGGTTGCGTTCGGAACGTCGACACCAACTTCAATGACCGTCGTTGAAACGAGCGCATCGAGTTCGCCAGCGCGGAACTGGGTCATGACTGCGTCTTTCTCATCCGACTTCAGTCGACCGTGCAGCAGACCAACTCGTAGCCCTGAAAGTTCGCCGGTCGTAAGTTCCTCAAAGGTTTCCTGTGCCGATCGAACCTCAAGCTTTTCGCTCTCTTCAATCAATGGACACACGACATAGACCTGGCGACCAGCGGCAATTTCGTCGCGGACCTGCTGCCACACTTGCACTTCGTCCATGTCGCTCTGTGCCCAGCGAGTAACGATCGGCGTGCGGCCTGGAGGAAGTTCATCGAGAACTGAAACATCGAGGTCGCCGTAGACCGTCATTGCTGCGGTGCGCGGAATTGGTGTTGCGGTCATGACCAACACATCGGGCATCGCGTCGCCGGCGCCCTTGTCACGTAAAGCCGCTCTTTGTTCGACACCAAAACGATGCTGTTCATCGATCACCACAACGCCAAGCGAATTGAACTCAATACCTTCAGAGATCAACGAATGTGTGCCGATGACGATGTCGAGATTCCCTGTCGCCATGTCTTCAAGAATCTTTCGACGATCGGCAGCAGTCGTTCGGTTCGTGAGCAATGCAACTCGCAACGAGCGATCCATACCAGCCCCGCCGAACAAATTGCCTTCGTCAGTATCAGGAACCGTGAAACCTTCGAGCAGATGTTTGATACCGAGATGATGCTGCTCGGCCAGAACTTCAGTTGGCGCCATTAGCGCGGCCTGATGACCACCCTGCACCGCAACCAACATCGCGCTCACCGCCACCACGGTCTTTCCCGCACCCACATCACCCTGCAACAACCGATGCATGGGATGACCCTTGGCGAGGTCTTCATTGATCTCGCCAATCGTTCGAGCCTGAGCGTCGGTGAGATCGTAAGGAAGGACTTCGTGGAAGCGCTTCACTAACGGCCCACCGCCGTCTCCAACCGCTTGAGCGATGCCCACAGCGGTGCGTTCAAGCTCACGTTTGCGACGAACCAACTCCACCTGCACTCGCAACAGTTCGTCGAATACCAAACGCCGACGAGCCGCAGCAGCTTCGGCCATCGACTCGGGCATATGGATGGCACGAAACGCTTCAGTTCTTGCTACAAGATCAAGCCGGTCGAGCAAGGCTTCATCGAGCGGTTCGGCGAAGTCACCCGCTCGGCGCAATGTCTCTTCACAAAAGCGTGCAATATCCCACGAAGCGATCCCCGCCTTCTCGGACTGCCCATAGACGGGGAGAATCCTTCCGGTCCGGTTGCCGATGAGGTCAACAACCGGGTTGGTCATCTTGCGCTTTCCTCCGTAAAGCTCAAGCTTTCCGAAAAAGACTGCGTCAAGCCCCGGTTGCAGTTGTTTCTCGCGAAATGGTTGTCCAAAGAACGTGACGTCCATCGACGCCGTGCCGTCGGTGACTGTCACGATGACCATCGACTTACCCTTACCAGTGCGGCGCTGAGTAGAACGCTTCACGTTGACCAGAATCGCTGCCTCTTCGCCCACTTCAAGATCTGCGATCTTCGCTTCTTTCGTCCGATCGATATAACGGCGTGGATAGTGCGTCAAGACATCGAGTATCGAACGAATACCCATCTTTCCGAGTGAAGCCGCCTTGGTCGCGCCAACTCCTTTGAGTTCGCTTGCCGGCAGGTTGGCGAGTTGCGCCAACCGACGTCCCACGATCTCGCTCACTCGATACCGAAGAGATAGGGATAAAGCGGCTGTCCGCCGTGATGCACTTCGACCTCACAACCTGGTCGGTTGTCGTGCACCCACACTTCTAGATGTCGAGTGGCCGCAGGCGTTGCGCCTTCGCCTTCGATGATCGTGACGATTTCATGATCGTCAATCACGATGTGGGCAAGCAGGGCAGCAGCGGCTTCGGAAAGATCAGGGTTGATCGAAATGATTCCGTCGCGTGCAATACCCAGCCAGTCGCCTTCACTGATTGGACCAGCATCGCTGCTTGAATCACGAACCGCTCGAGTGAGTTCGCCGGCAACAACATGCGCAGCAGCCTCGGACATTGCGTCGGCATTTGAGGTTGCCGTACCTTCCGGGTCGTAGGCCAGCAACGAAGCGAAACCTTCCGCAACGCCACGAGTGGGCACGACACGAACGTTCTTGGTCGTCATGGCGTCGACCTGTTCGGCCACCGGAATGATGTTCTTGTTGTTCGGCAACAACACAACATCATCGGCCGGAGCCGCTTCAACCGCTTCAAGCAATTGCGCAGTCGACGGGTTCATCGTTTGGCCGCCAGTGACGATCACCTGCACGCCAAGCGAATGGAAGATACGACGAATGCCGTCGCCTACCGAAACCGCAACGACCGCGCATGGAACGGGGTCGTGAGTTGTTGCCGGTTCGGGAACCATGGGTTCGGCCTCGCGTACCCAACGCTCTTCTTCAACCTCTTCAAGAAGATCAGTGACACGAATGGAACGCGGACGACCAATATCGACAGCGGCATCGATCGTTGCGCCGATGTCGTCGGTATGAATGTGGCAATTCCAAATTCCGTCGCCACCTACAACGACGATTGAATCGCCCAGGGTCGACCACACATCTTTGAAACCGGGCACCGCTTCATCGGGTGCTTCGAGGAAGTACATGACTTCGTAACGAAGACTCGCGAGTGATCCGTCGTGGGAGCCATCGCCATGAGCAGCATCGAACGCATCGAGAAATTCTGCCGATGCCCCAGCGGGATCTTCCGCCGCTTCAGGAATCGGGCGACCGCTCACAATGTTGAGCGCAACATCGAACATCAACAGAAGGCCAGTTCCGCCGGAATCAACAACACCGGCATCGGCCAATACCTGCAACATCTCAGGAGTGCGAGCGAGCGCATCGGTGCCCGATGCATGTGCTGCTTCGAGTACTCCGAGGAGATCGGATCCAGCATCGGCCGCAGCGCGCCCACCTTCGGCCGCAACCCGCACAACTGTGAGGATCGTTCCTTCGACCGGCTTCATTACTGCTCCGTAGGCGGCGGTGGCTGCGGCATCAAGTGCAGTTGCGAATGCTGCGCCATCAATCACTGGAGCGGCCCGGAACTCAGCAGACAGCCCACGCAAGATCTGCGAAAGGATCACCCCCGAATTTCCACGAGCACCCATGAGCGAACCGTGCGAAATGGCCTGACATGTGGAATCAAGATCGGAATCGGCGCCCTCAAGCTCGGCCACGACCGAGGCCAGGGTGAGGGCCATGTTCGTTCCGGTGTCGCCATCGGGAACCGGATAGACATTCAGCCGGTTGATGGTCTCTCGATGAGCGGCCAAGGCATCGGCGTAGCCCCGGATGAGAGTCCGGAGGTCATCGGCGGTCAGGCTGGTGGCGATCGACATCGGCGGAGAGACTACCGATGTGCCCGGCGTTCGGCTGAGGCAACCCAAATCGGCCTGATTCAGGCCGGTCAGCCTCCGAATTGGGCCTGAGGGGGCTCGCTGCTACGATTCGCCGTTCGATTCTTCTGACGTCCCGGAGTGTGTTGTCATGGCAGCTGTATGCGAGGTGTGCGGAAAGCACCCATCGTTCGGTATGGCGGTAAGCCACTCCCATCGCCGCACGAAGCGCCGTTGGAATCCGAACATCCAGCGAGTTCGCGCCGTTGTCAACGGTTCGACCAAGCGCGTCAACGTGTGCACGTCGTGCCTCAAGGCCGGCAAGGTCGTCAAGGCAGTCCGCTGACCGTGTCTGCCGGTCCTTTGCAGGGAGTCGTCAAGTCCTACGACCCGGTCTCCGGCGTCGGCACCATCATCTGCGACACGGACCTGAACGATTACGAATTCACCCGCAGCGCCCTCGTGGGTTCGGTTTTCCGTTCCCTACGTCAGGGACAGCGAGTGGTCTTCGATCTCGACGGTGGCTCCTTAGCCATTCGTCTTCGCATGGGCTCTGAAGCCGATATGGGCACCCCGGGGTTCGAACAACCGAACGCCGACAATGTGCAGCACCCTCAGGGCGGCACCGACGGCTGAGTGCCACGCGGCACACCTAGGGTTTCGGCGACGGAGAGCGCCGTTAGATCCTCTACGCTTCGCAGATTCACCACAGGTTCACTCGGCGGCAACCGCTTTCCGAGAACAACCCCCCACTCAGGCGCAACGCGCATTCGACAACGATGTCGGAGGAAACATGGCCGGGCAGACAACAAACCAAAAGCTGATCGACTGGGTCGAACAGTGGCGCGAAATCTTGCAACCCGACGACGTCTATTGGTGCGACGGTTCCGCCGAAGAGTACGAGCGCCTCTGCGCGCAACTTGTCGAAGGTGGAACCTTCCGCACGCTGAACGAAGCAAAGCGGCCGAATAGTTACCTCGCACTCTCCGACCCGGGTGACGTTGCTCGCGTTGAAGACCGCACCTACATCTGCTCCGAACGCGAAGTCGATGCAGGCCCAACGAATAACTGGCGTCCGCCCGCAGAGATGCGTGCCGAAATGAACAAGCTCTACGCCGGCGCAATGAAGGGCCGCACGATGTATGTCGTGCCCTTCTCAATGGGTCCGCTCGGTTCACCTATCGCACACATTGGTGTGCAGCTCAGCGACTCTGCCTATGTCGCAGTGAACATGCGCATCATGACCCGCATGGGCCAGGGCGCACTCGACGTTCTTGGCAATGGCGAATGGGTTCCGTGTGTGCATTCCGTTGGCATGCCGCTTGCTGCTGGCCAGGCCGATGTTGCCTGGCCGTGCGATGCCGAGAACAAGTACATCGTGCACTTCCCTGAAACCAGCGAGATCTGGTCCTACGGCTCGGGCTACGGCGGCAACGCACTGCTCGGCAAGAAGTGCTTTGCGCTGCGCATCGCTTCAACGATGGCTCGTGACAATGGCTGGATGGCTGAGCACATGCTCATCCTTGGCCTCACCTCACCTGAAGGCGTGAAGAAGTACGTCGCTGCGGCATTCCCGTCAGCATGCGGCAAGACGAACATGGCGATGCTCATCCCCACCCTTCCAGGTTGGAAGGTCGAAACCGTTGGTGACGACATTGCATGGATGAAGTTCGGTGCCGATGGTCGTCTCTACGCCATCAACCCCGAAGCCGGTTTCTTCGGCGTTGCTCCTGGTACCTCAGCCAAGTCGAACTTCAATGCTCTTGAATCGGTGAAGGGCAATTCGATCTTCACCAACTGCGCACTCACCGACGATGGCGACATCTGGTGGGAAGACCTTTCCGATGAAGCGCCTGCGCACCTCATCGACTGGAAGGGCAACGACTGGACTCCGGCCTCGGACTCCCCCGCTGCTCACCCGAACGCGCGCTTCACTGCTCCGGCGGCACAGTGCCCGTCGATCGCACCCGAATGGCAAGACCCTGCCGGTGTGCCGATCTCGGCAATTCTTTTCGGCGGCCGTCGCGCCACCAACGTTCCGTTGGTGACCGAATCATTCGATTGGCGCCACGGTGTGTTCCTCGGCTCAATCATGAGCTCGGAAAAGACCGCAGCTGCTGCTGGCGTGGTCGGCGAACTTCGTTTCGACCCCTTCGCCATGCTTCCGTTCTGTGGCTACAACATGGGCGATTACTTCAAGCATTGGCTCGAGATCGGCGAAGCAACCGACGCGTCAAACCTTCCCAAGTTGTTCTGGGTCAACTGGTTCCGCAAGGGCGACGACGGTTCGTTCCTGTGGCCAGGCTTTGGCGAGAACTCCCGAGTTCTTAAGTGGATCGTCGAGCGCCTCGAAGGCACTGCCGGCGCCACCGATACCGCCATTGGTCGTGTTCCGAGCGCATCCGACCTCGACCTTTCTGGCCTCGACATCGATGACGCCACCATGGCCACCTTGTTGTCGGTTGACAGCGCCGCATGGAGCGCCGAAATCCCACAGATCGAAGCGCACCTCGACTCCTTCGGTGCGGAGCTTCCGTCAGAACTTCGTGACGAACTGCGCGAACTCGAAAAGCGTCTCGGCTAATTACGATTCGTTGGCAACGATCACAGTCACGTTGTTCAAGGGGGGCTCGTGAACGTTGATCGTCGTCTGACACATGTGGAGCTATTGCATGCACCCGGCGAGCGCGCGCTGGCCGCCCGCGTCTTTGAGTTACTGGGCTGCACAGTGTCTGACAGCGGCCGCCACTGGTTCACTGCGTTCATCGACACGAACCTTCGTGATTACGCCAACAACGCCTTCTACGCATCAGAAGCACCGGCTGAACAGATCGCTATCGAAGCTGCGATGGCTGATTCGGCCGATGAATGGGTTGAGATGGTGCGCGCTGCTCCGCAGAACTCGCCGCACTTTGGTGTCCGAGTGGGAACGGTTGAAGAACACCGAGCCATCATCGACAACATCCGTAATGCCTCAGAGAACGACGTTGAGCTGCGCGGTCGTATTGAAGTGCTCGGACTCTTTCCGCACGATGCACCTAATGCCATCGCCACGAACATGGATCAAGCATTCATCTGGACGGACGTGATCGCGTCAGGTCCACTTCGATTTGGTCAAGTGATTGAAGTGCAATGGCATCTCAATCGAGAGCCCGTCTAAAACTCAGCTGACTGCGCCGACCAACATCGCTCGAATGCCGAGCCCCATCAGGAACAATCCACCGAATCCGTAGAGCAGATACTTCTTCTCCGACAACTGATGGCGGTAGCTGTAAATAAGGCCGACAACGATGATGGCAATAAAGCCATAGAACATGTGGAACTGCGGCGCATTAATTCCCTGACCGGCGACCATGGCCACCCCGATACCAACCTGCACAAAGATGCTCAGTTCAACAATGACGATGAACCACCAAAGTGCGCGCGTGCGCAGTGGCTGAATCCAGTTGGCCGCTAACGCCCAACTGCCGGCAAGAGCGTTGCCGATGATGACGAACCACGAAAAGGACTCATGAATGCTTCGAAGCATCGGGAGATTCTCGCGTTACTTTGACGGATCGACAGAGATAACGGGTTCGTAGGCCCAAATTTCAGCAGCCATACCCACAGGGCGTTCACCGCCGCCGGCTCCGGGATGGCCACCGGGATGGCCACCGGGGTGTCCGCCTGCAGCTGGAGCGCCTTCGGTGCTGCGATGTCCATCGGCGAATGCCGGTGATGCAACCCACGCATTGAATGCGTCTTCATCACGCCAGCGAGTGATGACCAGCCATTGGTCACGGCCATCGGTGGGCTTGAGTAGTTCAAAGCCCTCAAAGCCATCGGCTCCATCGACCGCACCAGCGCGGGCAGCGAATCGGTGGGCGAGCTCGTCGCCGGCCTGGGCCGGAACCGTGATGGCATTAATGCGAATAATTGACATGAGTCCTCATGGTTGCCGCGCCGGGCCGGTCGCGCCAGTCCACCCCGCCCGTAGACTCGTCCCGTGCTGAAGGCAAACGATCCGTGTTGGTGTGGCAGTGGGCAGAAATTCAAACGCTGCCACCGCGATGCCAAGGAGCAACTCCAACCGGGACTCATCAGTCCCATGCGCACGGTGCCGGCTGAGATCCCCCGCCCCGAGTACGCAGAGACCGGGAACGTCACTCGTCGTCCCGAGGAGCGCATCAAAGACGCTGCCTTCATCGAGCGCATGCGTCGAGCCGGCCATGCCGCAGCCGAGGTCCTCGAAATTGGCGCTGCCGTCATCGCCCCTGGCGTGACCACCGACGAAATCGACGCAGTTGTACATCAGGCCTATATCGATCGTGGCGGTTACCCGAGCACGCTCAATTATCGGGGCTATCCGAAATCGCTCTGCACATCGGTCAACGAAGTTATTTGTCACGGCATCCCCGATGATCGGCCACTGCGCGATGGCGACATCGTGAATCTCGACGTCACTATCTGGCTCGATGGCGTGCACGGCGATACCAATGCCACCTATTGCGTTGGCAACGTCGACGACGCCTCAAAGCGTCTCATCGAAGTCACCCGCCAATGTCTTGATCGCGGCATCGCCGCTGTGGCGCCCGGTCGTCCGTTCTCCGACATCGGCCGAGCCATTGAAACGCATGCAGTGGCAAACGGTTATGAAGTTGTGCGCGCCTTTGTGGGCCACGGAATCGGCGAGCAATTTCACACCGACCTGCAGATTCCCCACTATTACGAACCCCGAATGACCACGATCATGGAACCGGGCATGGTCTTCACGATTGAGCCAATGATTTCGATGGGCACGGGCCAGCACAAGATCTGGGACGACGACTGGACGGCAGTTACCGCCGATGGCAGTCGAACCGCACAGTTCGAGCACACGATTGTGGTGACCAGCACTGGCGTCGAGATTCTTACGGCCACTGCCTGACATGAAATCAATCAACGTCACGCTCGAGTCGATGACCGTGAACGGCGAAGAAGTGCCACTGCTCTCAGCCGACCTTGTCGTTGTGCGTCGACCCGAAACCGATCGCCTCGATTGGGAGTGCGTCGCTTTCACGCTCTTGATGGACCCATTCCCGCAGGAGCCAGTGTTCTTAGAGATGGTTGACGTTGTCGAAAGCCGGACTCTTTCCGGCGATGCACTCGTTGTGCGATCCGATCAAAATCGACATGTCTTTCGTGGCGGCGGCGACCTAAGTGGACTCATACCCGCAGACGGACTCGAACCAAACCAGTAACGCAACCACGACCTTCAAGCGCAGCGGTAGCGTGGCGCCATGTTTCGTCACGTTGTGAACTTTCGTTGGAATTCCCAGTCCTCACCCGAACACGTCGCGGCTCTCGAAGATGCGCTTTCTGGTTTGCCCGCACTACTTCCTAGCCTTCGGCGCTATGCCTACGGCAGCGATGCTGGCATCAACGAAGGAAACTATGACTTCGCCGTTATGGCCGAGTTCGACAATGCGGAGGGCTACCTCGTCTATCGCGACAACGATGAACACGCCCGAATCATTCAGACGCACATCGCTCCCTATCTCGATTCACGCACCGTTGTGCAGTTCGACTTCAACGACTAAGAGTTCAGACGAAAAGTGATGTGCCGAAGGGTTCGCCCTCGGCGCGGCTGCTTTCAAGGGCGATGAACCATTCCGTGCCGAATGCTGCAGCGAAAACCTCGTCTGGCATTTTGAAGAAAAAGGAATCAGGCCCGATCTGACTGCGATGGGCTGCCATAGCGGCTTTCTTCACATCGACAACATTGGCGACGTCAACTGCGTGGGTGATGACCGCTTCGGGTGAACCGAATTCTCCACGGTCGGCAGCTTCAGCACGCTTACGCATCTGTTCAACGGTCTCGCCCTCGAGTTCGCCTTCAACTTCATTTTCAAAGAGCGACGCATTCTCTGCCATTTGTTTCATGATGCGATCGCGATTCATCGTTGATTGAAAGACACGATCGATGCCAGCGATTTCAGCAGCGCGCTTTCCCACGCGATGCACCTGGATGTGATCAGGATGGCCGTAACCGCCGTGAGAGTCGTAGATGGTGAGAACGTCTGCATCGACGTCGCGCAGAATTGCGGCGAGACGCTGCGAGGCCTCTTCGACATCTGCCTGCCAGAAGCACAAGGGGTTTTCGTTAGTCGGCTCACCAATCATTCCGCTGTCTTCGTAACCAAGGAACTCAACACGGTCGAGACCCATGATCTCAGCGGCCTGATGAGTTTCGACGACACGGCGCTCCCACAGTGGCTCGCCATCGTTCAGAACGCCGGGCTCCGGTTCGCCTTGTTCACCACGAGTGGCTACAACGAGAACCACCTGATGACCATCTCGCTTCGCAATAGTCATCAAACCGCCAGTGGCGATCGACTCATCATCGGGATGGGCGTGAAAACACACAAGCGTTGCCATCAGGCGATTGCTCCTTCGGCTCGGAGTGCCGCCAATCGTGCATCGTCAGCAACGCCCCATTCCTTCAGCACTTGATCAGTGTGCTGGCCGGGATGCGAAGGCGGACGCTGAATGCCCACTTCGGTGCGCGAAAACCGCGGGGCTGGCGCAGGCTGCACCACACCTGCGTTTTCAACGAATGTTTTGCGAGCAACGGTGTGTGCGTTCGTCGTTGATTCAACAAGAGAAAGAATTGGAGCAACACAGGCATCGGATCCGTCGAAGATGACGGCCCATTCGTCACGAGTCTTGGTCGCGATCACCGCAGCAAGACGTTCCTTGAGATGTGGCCACATTGAGCGATCGTTCTGCTTCGCGAATTCCTCGTCGCCGGCCAAACCGGTCTTCTCAAGAAGTTCGGCATAGAACTGCGGTTCGATTGCAGCAACGGAAAGAAACTTGCCATCGGAGCATTCGTAGACCTCGTAGTAATGCGCCCCGGTGTCGAGCATGTTCACCCCGCGCTCGTCGCTCCAGAGACCCATCGCCATAAAGCCATGCATGAACGTCGTGAGCACTGCAGTGCCGTCAACCATGGCGGCATCGACAACCTGGCCCTTACCCGACAAACGCGCTTCGATGATTCCGCACGCAATACCAAACGCAAGCAGCATGCCGCCGCCGCCGAAGTCTCCTACCAAGTTCAATGGCGGTTGCGGGCGCTCATCGGGACGACCGATTGCTCCAAGCGCTCCACCAATGGCGATGTAGTTCATGTCGTGGCCGGCCATTTGCGCCATAGGGCCGTCTTGACCCCAACCAGTCATGCGTCCGTAGACAAGTTTCGGATTCCGAGCCAAACACGCATCGGGACCGATGCCGAGACGTTCGGTAACGCCGGGGCGGAAACCTTCAATAAGTGCATCGGCCTTTTCGACGAGACCAAGCACCGTCTCGACACCCTCGGGGTTCTTGAGATCGACACCAATGGATCGACGACCACGGTTCATGACATCCTTCGGCGGCGTGGTGGGATCGCCGCCGTAGACCTGCCCAGCGCGATCGACACGAATGATGTCGGCGCCCATGTCAGCCAGCATCATCGCCGCAAAAGGCCCCGGCCCGATTCCTGCAATCTCAACGATGCGAACGCCCGCGAGAGGTCCCATAAGTGTGCTCCTAAAGGTGGAAAGAAAAGTGATTACGCGTTGGCCCGAGCGGCGAGCGCAGTGACGTGCTCAATGATGGTTGCCCAGTATTGACGGGGCACATCGTGGCCCATGTCTTCGAGGACAAGAAACTCGCTACCCCGCAAAGACTCAGCAGTGCGTTCGCCTCCACTGAACGTCACCAACGGATCAATGGTCCCGTGAACAACAAGGGCAGGAACATTGATCTCGCGCAGACGTTCAGACCGCGGCGGCGAAGTCACGATGGCAAGCAGCTGCGCCGCTTGTCCATCTGGGTGGAAGCAACGATCGAACTGCGCTGCATTGCGCTCAAGAATCCAGTCTTCGTCGCAATAAACCGGGCCGGCAAGCAGGCGTCCTGCTTCAAGCGACTTTGCCAAGTTTGCTTCACGCTCAGTGGGTGCGGGTTCAAGCAAGACACTGACAGCTTCCGCTGTGGGTTGGCCGACATCGGGATCACCTGTCGTCGACATGACCGATGTGAGCGAGACAACACGCTCTGGGTGATCGATTGCCATTTGCTGAACGATCATGCCGCCCATTGAGGCGCCAATGAGGTTGACCCGATCGAGACCAAGCGCATCGCAAAGGCCCCAGGCATCAGCAGCCATGTCTGAAAGTTGATACGGAGCCTCAATCGGCGTGCCTTGGAGATACCCAGCAATAGCTTCTATGAGATCGATGTGCGTATCGATCTTCGTTGACAGGCCAACGTCTCGGTTGTCGAAGGTAACGACAAAAAAGCCGCGGTCGACAAAACCCTGCAAGAAATCCGGATTCCACCAGTTGAGTTGGCAACCCAGCCCCGCAACAACCAAGAGCGGCGGGTCGGACGGATCGCCGAGAGTTTCGTATTCGATTTCGATGCCATTGGCTTGTGCGCGCATGGGAGAATCCTCGCCCCCACCCGGGATGCGGTCAAGCGACCACGACTACCGTTCGATCCATGAGTGGAACTGAGTCCTTCGAAAGTGAGCTGGCTGCCACGGCTGGCTATCGAATCGACCCGCTCAGCGGCGCGCCCGCATGGATGGTTCCAGCCCGCCAGGGTCGGCCCAACCTTCCATCTGAAGCCTGTCCGTTCTGCGTCGGTGGCGTCGAAGCCCCCGGGCCCTATGACGTACTTGCCTTCCCGAATCGATGGCCCCCGTTTGAAAATGATCGAGCGGAAATCGTTCTCTACACCTCTGAGCACAAATCATCCTTTGCTGATCTCACGCCCGGCCACGCTCGGCGTGTTGTGGATCTGTGGGCCGAACGTTCCGCATCTCTGGGCGCGCGTCACGATGTTTCGTATGTATTGGTTTTTGAAAATCGCGGACCAGAAGTGGGCGCAACAATTGCTCACCCCCACGGGCAGATCTATGCGTTCGACATCGTTCCGCCAGTTGTTGCCACCGAATACGCCAACACGTCAGCAACAACATTCGATGCTCCATCAGACGAAGTCATGGTGGCCACCCATGGCGAGTGGTCAGCGTGGGTTCCTCTCGCCGCGTCATGGCCCTACGAGCTTTTACTTGCGCCTTCGACCGATGTCCCCGACCTCCCATCGTTGAATAACAGCGAGCGCAACGATCTCGCGTCGCTCCTCATTGATTGCATCAGACGCCTCGACGCGTTGTTCGACACGCCGATGCCGTTCATGATGTGGTTCCACCAGCGACCATTCGACGACGTTGAGCGCACACCACTTCGCGTGCATGCTCACATCGCACCGTTGCTTCGCTCATCTGGCACGCAACGATTCGTGGCGGCCGGCGAACTTGGCAGCGGCGTCTGGTTCAACCCGATCGAGCCGGTGACAGCGGCAACCCAACTACGCGTCGCGAAATGACAATGACCGAAACCACGGTGTTCGCTCCCGGGCGGGTCAACCTCATCGGCGATCACACCGACTACGCCGGCGGTCTTGCGTTGCCCTGTGCAATCGACCTCGGCATCACGATTCGCGGCCAGCAAAACCATGAACTCATCGAACTTCGATCGGAATCTATGGATGGACTCACATCCTTTGATCTCGGGACAGTGATCGACATCAGATCGCTTGAGCCCTTCTGGGGCCGTTACGTCGCAGCGGTCGTCGAGGAAAGTGGTTGGACGACCGGATTCATCGGTGACATCAGTTCCACACTCCCCGCTGGAGCCGGGCTGTCCTCAAGCGCCGCCTTCGAGATCGCCCTCGCGCTGGCGTTGGGATTTTCAGGATCGCCGATGGACCTCGCTCTGCTCGGTCAGCGCGCTGAACTGCGCGCCGTCGGGGTCCGGTGTGGCCTTCTTGATCAACTGAGCATCGTGTTCGGCCGCGCTGGCCACGCGATGGTCATCGACTTCGCTGACAATGCAATCGAACACATCGCATTCCCCGAAGATCTCGACATCTGGATCGTCCATTCGGGACAGGAACGTCAACTCGCCGACTCCGCCTATGCAGAACGACGAGCATCGTGCGAACTGGCGGCAGAACAAATTGGTCCACTGGCTACTGCGTCCGCTCGCGATATTGAAACGCTCGATGGCGAGTCACTTCGACGAGCTCGTCATGTATCGACCGAATGCGAACGCGTGCGACAGGCGGCGATCGCCCTTCAGTCGAACGATCCGATTCACGTTGGCCAATTAATGATCGAGAGCCACGCGTCTCTACGCGATGACTTCGACGTCTCCACACCAGTTCTTGACGAACTTGTTGACCGTCTCAACGCCACGCCCGGTGTCTATGGGTCACGACTCACCGGTGCCGGATTCGGCGGATGCGTTGTGGCACTGTGCGATCGCGGAGCAATCAGCGATCCGAACGCGATCAGTGGTCGGGGTTGGATCGTGCATCCCTCCGACGGCGCCCGCCAAACAACGGACTAGGCGCCGACCCGTTACATGCGGCCGAGCAGTTCCTGCTTCTTCATTTGGAACTCGTCTTCGGTCAACACGCCCTGGTCGCGTAACGCACTGAGTTTCGCTATCTGATCGGGAATCGACTCGGACTCGGCCGCTCCCTGAGCGCGATTGATGCCACCCGAAATTCGATCGGCCGCCTTGATCTCATTCGCTTCCATCTGTTTGTAGATCTCGTTCTGCACTGCGCTGGGATTGCGAATGTCTTCGAATCGCTGCGCACCATCTTTCGATGCTGATTCGATCTCAAGATTTCCCAAGCCGAGCATGCGCTCGAAAATTCGCTGGTGGAAAAAGATCGTGTTGATTCGTTCGAGAGGGATTTCGATGCCGTGCTTGGCGATGATCCCCGTGCGGAAAATCACACGATCAGAGGTGAGGACGAAATGGGTGCTCACCCAGCGGATATAACGCTGTACGAACCACACCAGCGTGGCGAAGACGAAGAGGGCGACTGGGACCGTTGCCCAGGAAAGCCATGAGACGCTGAGCGTGGCAATGGCCAAGATGACGGCCAGCGCCAGCATCGCCGCCGACTTGGCAAAGAACCACCAATGCGGGTGAAGGTCGAGGATGAGGTCTTCGGTTCCGTGCAGTTCGTCTTCGGGATATGGCATTCCAAACCGTACCCCCAGCACTGTCGCTGGCGGTGAGTACGGTCTCCCGGGTGGATCCCGACGCCCTTCTCGACGGACTGAATAACGCGCAACGCCTCGCAGTCACGTCGCCGACCTCACCGCTGTGCATCTTGGCTGGCGCTGGGTCGGGAAAGACCCGCGTCCTCACTCGCCGTATCGCCTATCGCGCCGCCACTGGCGATCTCGATCCACGTCATGTTCTTGCCCTCACATTCACCCGCAAAGCTGCTGGCGAACTCACCGCGCGCCTCCGTTCACTTGGTCTTCGCGAACAGGTAGCGGCCGGCACCTTCCACTCCGTTGCCTATGCGCAGTTGCGCACTCGCTGGGCTGAGCGCAACATCACTCCCCCACAACTCATGACTCGCAAGGCGGGATTTGTCATCGGCTTGCTCACCGGTGCTGAAAAGTCCACACCCGGTATCGACTTCGTCGCCGAGATCGAATGGGCCAAAGCCCGCATGGTCGAGCCCGAGGCCTACCCCGAAGCGGCAAAGAACGCTGGGCGCAAACCGCCAATCTCCTACGAGGCCACCGCCGCGGTCTATGCCCGCTACGAAGATCAGCGTCGCCAGAAGCGCCTCATCGATTTCGACGACATGTTGCGCGTCTGCCAGCGCGACCTGGTTTCCGACGACGGGTTTGCTGCATCACAGCGATGGCGATTCGCCCATCTCTTTGTCGACGAGTTTCAGGACGTCAATCCGCTGCAACACGCACTGCTCGAAGCATGGCGGGGCGATCGCAACGACCTCTGCATCGTCGGCGATCCAAATCAGGCCATCTACTCATGGAACGGCGCCGACCCCGACCTTCTCCGCACCTTCCCGCAACGTTTTCCCGCCGGTGAAACCATTCGTCTTCTCGACAACTACCGATCAAGCCCTCAGATCCTTGCCGCAGCAAACGCCTTACTTGTTGGCGGCCGCGGCGTCGATCACGACGGCACCCAGTCGGCCACACGGCCCGATGGCGGAGTTCCGTCGGTTCGCGAGTTGCCCGACGAACGCGCTGAAGCGGCCGCAATCGCGCGCGCCGCACGCGACCGCCATGGCCCTGGCGCTCGTTGGTCCAATCAAGCAGTTCTCGTGCGCACGAACGCGCAGCTGCCCATCATCGAAGAAGCAATGAAATCAGCGGGCATTCCGTTCCGTGTGCGCGGCGCCACGCCATTGCTCGATCAACCCGAAATCAAAGCAGCACTTGGCGATCTTCGCCGCACGCCTCGTCCGTTCTCCGATGCCATCCACGACCTCGCACTTTCGGTTGTCGTCGACGACGAATCCGAAAGCGATCGCGCGGCCGAACGTCGCGCCAATCTCGATGCACTTGTGCAGATGGCTCGCGACTATATGGCCATCGAATCACCACCAACGGCCAACGGATTTTTCTTGTGGCTCACCGCCACCACTCGCGCTGATCAACCCGATCCCAACGGCGAGGCCATCGAACTTCTCACGTTCCACGCTGCCAAAGGCCTGGAGTGGCCCATCGTTCATTTGGCCGGCATCGAACAGGGCTATGTCCCCATTGGTCACGCAAAGACTCCCGGCGCTTGGGCCGAAGAACGTCGCCTCTTCTATGTCGCTGCAACTCGGGCGGAACGAGAGCTCCTGTGCACCTGGGCCAAGTCACGCACCTTTGGTGAGCGCTCCATCCCTCGCGACCGTTCGGAATTTCTCGACACCTACGCAGCGGCTTGCGAAGCACTCGAAGCCGGACTCGACCCGATTGCTGTCGGCAACGGCACAATCGTACCGAGTCAGCCATCGAGCACCACCACTCGTTCGTCGAAGCCCAGGGCGAAATCAAGCAGTTCGAAGGGCCCTCGCCAGCGCCCCGACAAATATCCCGATTCACTCGACGCTTCCGATCATCGGCTGTTCGATGCACTTCGCGCCTGGCGGTCCGAACGTTCTAAGTCTGCCGACGTTCCCGCGTTCGTCGTCTGCAACGACCACACGCTGGCCGAAATCACTCGCCTGAAACCAACAACGCCCGTCGAACTCTTACGCGTCAACGGAATGGGCGAAATCAAAGTCTCCAAGTTTGGCGACGAAATCCTCGCCGTCATTTCCGAAACCACCGACTCGTAACTTCAAGTCATTCAGGAGTCAGCGAACCCCATCAGTTTCTTGGGATCAACAGCAATGAACAGACCTTCGGCCTCGGCACAAAGTCGATCGCCGGCATGCAGGGTTCCCTTACAGAGAATTTTGCGCCCACTCACCGACTCGAGGCGAGCCTTCAGATGCAGGTCGGTGTTAAGCGGCGTTGGACTGCGGTAATGAATCGTGAGTCGTCCCGTCATCCCCGCGTGGCCAGAAAAGGTCTGCGCCGCACCCAACACTTCATCAAAAATTCCTGCGATGTAGCCGCCGTGCAAGCAACCGGGTGGGCCTTCATACAGCGTCCCGAAATTCGCCACCGCATCAACACCACCGTCGACAAATTCAATGATGAGGGGCAGCGCGACGGGATTGGCTCGTCCGATAAACGGACTTCGCTCCCGCAGGCGGTGAGCCTGGTAGGTCGCGTTCGAACCATCATTAGCAGTCGCGGAATCACGGTTTCCACGAGCGAGAGAGTCTGAAAGTTCATCAAGTTGACGGGCGACCGAACCCAAATCCTCGATCGACGCCGAAGTCGTCTCGAGTTCCCGCACAAGTCGCCGCACTGATTCCGCGGTTTCGCGCGCAGCGTGTTGGGCTGGTGTGACTTCACGAAGCCGAGGCTCAAGCAAGATTGCATCCTCGAGGCCAATGGTTCGCCCGATCTGTCCGACGCCGAAAACATTTGCGACATCGATGATTGGTTCCTCACCCATCAGTCGAACTGCACGATCACCGGAGCATGATCGCTCGGCTTTTCGCCCTTCCGGGCGTCGCGATCGACACGGGCATCGGCCGACCGAGCGGCCAGTGACGCTGTGGCCATGACGAGGTCGATTCGAAGACCACGGCCCTGGTGGAAATCGCCACCGCGATAGTCCCAGAAGGAATAGAGACCACCTTCGTCATGATGACGCCGGTAGACGTCCTCGAGCCCCCAGGCTTCGAGGGATCGCAGGGCCTCGCGCTCGGGTTCGCTCACATGCGTGTTGCCAACCCAGGCTTCCGGGCTCCAGACATCACGGTCGTCGGGACAAATATTGAAATCGCCACAGACCGCAAGTTCGCTGCTGGGGTCTTCACGGCGCAGGAGCGTCTGTCGGAGACGCTCAAGCCACCCGAGTTTGTAGGTGTAGTGGGGGTCGTCAAGGGCCCGACCATTGGGCACATAGGCGCTCGCCACACGGACGCCCCCGCAGGTAGCCCAAAGAATGCGGGCGTCGGTGTCCTCGGGGCCGTCGTCGTCCCAACCAGCCACAACGTCGGTGAGGCCCACCTTCGAGAGGATTGCCACACCGTTCCATTGGCCTTGGCCATGGTGAGCGGACTCGTAGCCCATTGCTGTGAAAACCTCGGCAGGAAATGCCGAATCTTTCATCTTGGTCTCTTGAAGGCAGATGACCTCCGGCCCATTTTCGGAGAGCCATTGCTCCACTCGAGGGAGCCGGGCTTTCAGCGAATTCACATTCCACGTCACGATTCGGAGCACGGTGGCTGAATCTATCGGCCACGGGGCATCAGGGCCCACTGCCACCGGGCTCCGGCGCCACCGATAGAGTCGATCAACGTGGCTGATGACTCTGCTTCCCCCATCGCAGGACCCAACGCGTGGCTCGTCGACGAGATGTTCGAACAGTTCCGCACCGACCCTTCGTCCGTGAGCGATAGCTGGCGCGAATTTTTTGCCGGGTACTCCCCCGGCGTAGGAACAGTGCCGGTAGCGCCTGCTGCTGCGGCGCCCGTGGCACCTGCACCAACTGCAGTGGCACCTGCGGCGACTGCTGCTGCACCTGCGTCAGCAACAACGACACCTGCGGTCGCGCCCCAAGGTACGCCGTTGCGTGGCGCAGCGGCCCGCATCGTTTCGAACATGGAAGCAAGCCTCGAAGTTCCGACGGCAACTTCTTTCCGCGAGATCCCCACAAAACTTCTCGAGGTCAATCGCAAGTCGATCAACGGCTACCTGTCGCGCAGCCGAAGTGGCAAAGTCTCGTTCACCCACATCATCGGTTACGCAATCGTTCGTGCAATCGTCGACGCCGCACCAGTCATGAACTCATCGTTCACGACCGACGCTGAAGGCAAGCCCTACGTGGTTCGAAACGAAACTGTCGGGCTTGGTCTCGCCGTCGATGTAGAAAAGAACGATGGCAGCCGTTCGCTCCTTGTTCCCTGCATCAAAAACGCTGATTCGCTTGACTTTGCCCAGTTCCTCGATTCCTACGAAGAACTCGTTCGTAAGGTTCGTTCAAACAAGTTGAACCCTGATGACTTCGCGGGCGTCACGGTCACGCTCACCAACCCGGGCACCATCGGAACCCTTCAGTCGGTTCCGCGACTCATGCCCGGACAGGGCGTCATCGTCGGTGTCGGTTCGCTCGACTATCCGGTGGCGTTCCGGGGCGCCGATCCGGCCACCATTGCTTCGCTCGGAATGTCCAAGGTCATGACCATGACCTCGACCTATGACCACCGCATTATTCAAGGTGCCGAGTCAGGTCTTTTCCTGAAGCGCATTCAAGAACTGCTCATGGGCGAGCACGAGTTCTACGAAGAAATCTTCGAATCACTTGTTCTTCCTTACGAACCAGTTGACTGGGCTCGCGACGTCAACCCCAACGATCACGAACAGTTGATGCTCGAAAAGAACCTTCAGGTTCGTGCTCTCATCAATATGTACAGGGTGCGTGGTCACCTCGAAACCGATCTCGATCCACTCGACCTCACAGAACACAGCCTGCATCCTGAACTCGACCCCGTGGCCTATGGCCTCACTATCTGGGATTTCGATCGCGAATTTCTCACCGGTGGACTTGCCGGTCGCGACCGCATGACCCTGGCCTCAATTCTCGACGTGCTCCGTTCGGCCTATTGCCGCACGATTGGCATCGAGTACATGCACATTCAGAACCCCGTGCAGAAGGTGTGGATCCAGCAACAGGTCGAAGGCGTGAAGTTTGAGCTTTCCATCGAAGAAAAGCGCCATATTCTTGAACGGCTGAACGCTGCTGAAGCACTCGAGCGTTTCCTCGGCACCAAATACCTCGGCCAGAAGCGATTCGGCATCGAAGGCGCCGAATCGGCGATTCCACTTCTTGATTCACTGCTGTCATCAGCAGCCGACACATCGATGCAATCGGCAGTCATCGGCATGGCTCATCGTGGCCGCCTCAATGTTCTCGTGAACATTGTCGGCAAGAAGTACGAACAGCTCTTCACTGAATTCGAAGGCACTATCGATCCTGAATCAATTCAAGGTTCAGGCGACGTGAAGTACCACCTCGGACAGAACGGCATCTTCACCAGCCCCGCCGGCAACACCATCGAGGTTGAACTCGCAGCCAATCCTTCACACCTCGAAGCTGTCGACCCCGTTGTCGTGGGTATGGCCCGCGCCAAGATGGACCAAATCGAACCTCCGGGCGACTACCCGGTGTTGCCGATTCTTGTGCACGGCGATGCAGCATTCGCCGGACAAGGTGTCGTCGCCGAAACACTCAACCTCTCAGAGATCACTGGCTACCGCGTTGGCGGAACCATCCACGTGATCATCAACAATCAGGTCGGCTTCACCACCTCGCCAACTGAAGCACGTTCTTCGCTCTATTCAACCGATGTCGCCAAGATGGTCCAGGCCCCGATCTTTCACGTGAACGGTGACGATCCCGAAGCCGTCATTCGCGTCGCTCGGCTTGCGTTCAACTACCGCCGAACATTCAATCGCGATGTCG
>SYBH01000144.1 GCA_005787345.1 Actinomycetota bacterium | reverse complement strand
GATGGTCAGCGCCGCAACTGAACACGCGGTGAGTGCTTCCATCTCTACGCCAGTGCGATCAACAGTTTCGACCTGCGCTTCGATCTCGATGAAGTCATCCTCAATGCGAAAGTTCACATAGACACCACCAATCATCAGTGGATGGCAAAGCGGAATGAGATCTGAGGTGCGCTTGGCCGCCTGGATGCCAGCAACGCGCGCCACTGACAAAACGTCACCTTTATTGATTGCCCCCCGGGCAACCAGCGACGCTGTTTCAGGGGTCATATGCACCCGACCACGAGCAATCGCCCGACGGTGGGTGACGTCTTTGGGCGTGACATCGACCATCCGGGCACGGCCCAAAGGATCGAGATGAGTGAGACCACGGTCAGACATGGCCCAATCCTAGGCCCCTCCCCTCGCGTGATCCCGGTGGAGAAGGCAGACTGAAGCGATGGAACCGACATTGGTGATGGGTGGGTCAGCCGAAGGTCTCGATGATCAGGATTGGTCCGGCCAATCCAATTACTTCGAATACACCCGGGCAGCGAACCCCGTTGGTTCAGGACGCATCCCCCCAGTCGCGATGGAACGCTTCCCTGCTGCCCGGCACCAAGCAATCGCAACCGGCATCATTCCATTCGACCTTTCCGAACAACTGTCGATCACCGAAGGTCCGGCGACATCACCAGCGTTGCTCACCTCGTTCATTCGAATCGCTCCCGGCGCTTCGGTCGATACCGCTCCAGTTGCAACCTCCGAGCTTTATCACGTGATCTCTGGCAACGGCGTCTCAACTGTGAACGGTCGGGAACTCGAATGGAGCGCGGGCGATTTCTTTGTCCTCCCTGCCAACTCTGCAACCGTCCACCGAGCGTCAACCGACACAACGATGTACTGGGTCACCGACGAACCGTTACTTCGTCATCTCGGTGTTGTTCCAACGCACCCGAAATTCGAACCAACCCGCTTTCCCGCTGAGCGTGTGCAGGCCGAACTTGCCGATGTCGAATCTTCACCTCGTGCAACCGACCGCAATCGTTTGTCGATTTTGCTGAACACCACACCGAACGACATGACACAAACCGTCACCCATGTGTTGTGGGCGATGTATGGACTTCTTCCAGTTGATGCGGTGCAACGACCACATCGACACCAGTCTGTCGCGCTCGACCTTGTCGGCGACTGCAAGCCGGGTTGCTACACACTCGTCGGCCGCTCAGTTGATGAGGACGGCGAAATCATCGACCCGATTCGCGTCGACTGGGAACCGCACTCGGCATTTGTGACTCCACCGGGCATGTGGCATGCGCATTACAACGAATCGGGCGAACAGGCGTGGATCATTCCGATTCAAGATGCCGGCTTGCAGACCTATCTGCGCTCTCTCGACATTCGCTTTGCGCCATCGGCTCGCAAATAAGCCGAAGAACCGCAAGGGTCGATGGTTACCCGACAGGGCATCGACTGTCAGTTCACTAACTCGCCGAATCCAGTGAATTGTGTTTGGTCATGGTTGCCGAGGTACCACCGAAACGGCAGAACGTCGAGAAGTTCGACATAGGACAACGTATTTGCATCCCACGTGATTTTTCCCGTGTGAGTTGTTCGAATTTGCAGAACAAGATTCGCAAGATCGGCGAGCGGGACAACGAGGTCGCGAGGGCATATCCACGTCGAAGCAACCACTCGCCAGTGTGGGCGCGAATCATCAATTGCCACTTTTGGCCAGACCCCTGGGGCGATCACAGCATCGATTGGAGTGGTTTCGATCGCATCGAGATAGTCACGGATGACCTCAGCCGTTACCCCTGGCTGTTTGAAGACTGAGTAGTCGATCCAGACAAAGACATCAACGTCGGGGTGCAACTCGGCAGCTCGGCGCATCCACTCGAATCGCTCGTGACAAACAATGTTTGAGATCACTGCATCAGCCGGTCCACCGAATCGATCTGCCGGCGGATTGGGATCAGCGGGCATCAAATTCGGATTCGCTTCAAGCAAGTGATACGCCCAAAGGTTCTTGACGGACCGCTCTTCGTCGAAGGCAACGATTCGGCCGACCGCAGCGCTTTTCAGCTGATCTCCAAGAGAATGAAATTGCTCATAGGACAAGTGACGAGATGGAAATGCTCGCGGAACGTGTCCGGTAACCACGAGCACTTTTTGCTGCCCACCTGAACCCACAACGTTCACGTCGGGGCCGTCGGACACACGTCATCCACCGATTTGGCTCATTGATCGTGATGGACGGATGAAGTGCACCTGGTTGATCTGATGGCCAGCCCACTTCGCGCCGACCTCGGCAGTGATTGCTGCAGCGAGGTCGTCATCGGTCGCTTCGTTACGAAGCAGCGTGCGGAGGTCGAGTTCCCGGGTTGCAAACAAACAATGCCGAAGCATGCCGTCGGCAGTGAGACGAACACGATCGCATGATTCACAGAATGCTTCGGTAACGCTGGGAATGACGCCAAACTCGCCGCCACCGTCGACGTAACGCCAGCGCGCCGCCGGATCGCTTTCACGCTCAGCAACTGGCTCCAATGGAAAGACATCGCCGATCGCCGCAACGATCTCGGCTTTGGTGACAACCTGCTCGTTGGTCCACTCCCCTTGCGCATCGAGTGGCATGAATTCAATGAAGCGAACAGTGACGCCGCGTTCGCGACCAAATCGCGCAAAGTCAACGATTTCGTCGTCATTCACACCACGCATCACGACGCAGTTAATCTTCACGGGCGCTAAGCCAGCACCAACCGCAGCATCGATGCCTTCAAGCACTTTGTCGAGTTCATCTCGACGCGTGATTTGTTCAAAACGTTCTCGCTTCAACGAATCAAGCGAAATGTTGATGCGCTCAAGTCCGGCAGACGCCAGAGCCGGCGCCAGATTGGTGAGCGTTGTGCCATTCGTCGTGAGCGAAAGATCGACTCCGAGGGATGAAAGCTGCTCAATCAGTACCGGGAGGTTCGCTCGAACGGTCGGTTCTCCGCCCGTCAGACGAATTCCGTCGAATCCGAAACGTTCAACACAAACCCGAGCGACACGAGTGAGTTCCTCGTAGGTGAGGAGATCTTCGCGAGCCATCCAGTCGAGCCCTTCAGCGGGCATGCAATAGGTGCAGCGAAAATTGCAACGATCAGTCACCGAGATACGAAGATCCCGATGGACGCGGCCGAACCCGTCGACGAGAGAAGTTGGTTCGGCAGCCATCACAGGAGGTTACGGGCGAAGTAGGCGCACGCGCACGGTGGAACCAGTTTCAAGCGTGTCGCCATCGGGAAGTTCGGCCAGCGCGTTGGCTGCGGCCATTGCTGCCAGGTGATGTGAGCCCTGGGCGCCCGCGGATCGCACCTTGTAGGTCGAGGTCGAGCCATCCCATTCACACACGACCCGGGCGAAATGGGTTTTCCCGTCGGCGCGGCGCCTCAGCGGTTCGGTGAGCACCCCGTTGATCATCCCTACATCGAGATTGTCGTCGCCGAAGCCCGACATTTTTCGCAATCCCGGCCGACAAAAGAGCTCGTAGCTCACCATCGATGAAACAGGGTTTCCCGGCAGACCAAAAACGGGCACCGCAGTGCCGTCCGAACGAGTCAACGTTCCGAATGCAAGTGGCTTCGCCGGTCTGATCGCGATCTGCATCCAACGCATATCGCCAATTCGATCGAGAACGACCTTGACGTAGTCGAAGTCACCCATACTCACACCGCCGGTAGTGACGATCGCGTCGCATGTTTCTGCTCCTGCGCGCATCGCATCCTCAATGATCTGCTCATTATCTCGAGCCAGCCCAAGGTCAACCGTTTCGAAACCATGAGATTCAAGAAGCTTGCGCAGCGTCAGTCGATTTGAATCACGGATCTGACCCGGAGCCAATGGCGAACCATCGTCAACGAGTTCATCACCAGTCGAAATCACTCCAACAACGGGTCGACGCACGACAGCAATGCGCGTGACCCCAATTGTTGCCAGAACACCAAGGTGCGCAGCAGTTAGTTCCGTCCCAATATCGATCACAGGATCGCCGGGATTCACATCGTCACCGGCAGGCCGAATGTGTTGGTCGACAGTTGCGGTTGCGGTCACAACGACGGTGTCGCCCTCGGGAGAACCTTCGGTGTCTTCAACCATCACAATTGCGTTGGCCCCGGGCGGAACCGGAGCGCCAGTCATGATTCGAACTGCGCAGCCGGATTCAACTGGCGACTCCACACCCGACATGCCAGCACGAACAGTGCCAGTCACGCGAAGGGTGACCGGAACGGTCGCTGTATCGATGGCGATAACGGCGTATCCGTCGACGGCAGTATTTGCGAAAGGTGGAACTTGTTCCGCAGCGACAATGGCTTCTGCAGTAACGCAACCCAGAGCGTCGTTCAGCGCGACAACAACGTGATCATTCGGAAGACATCCAGAAAGGACGTACTCACGAGCTTCGCTGAGTTCAATCACCGCAGTCGTGTATCAACGAGGTCGATGAGGAAGGCGCGAAATTCAGGGCCCAGATCTTCACGCTCAATCGCGAGTTCAACTGTGGCCCGTAGGTAATCCTGTTTGTTACCAATATCGAAACGACCATGACTGAACACCCAGCCGTAGACCTCGTGATCGGCAAGAAGTAGTGCGATTGCGTCTGTGAGTTGGATTTCTCCGCCAACACCAGGAGACACCTTCGCTAGAGCATCGAAGATGTCGGGCGTGAAGACATACCGACCCATAACCGCAAGATTCGATGGCGCATCTTCAGCGGTTGGCTTTTCTACGATCCCGCGCAAGCGCACGAGGTTTTCAGAGAACACCTCGGGATCGATTGACCCGTAACTCGAAATCTCTGAAGACGCAACCTCTTGAACGGCGACGACGGCGCATTCGCGCTCTTCATAAACTCCGATCATGTCGGCAAGCACCGTGGAACGCTCGTCCATAATGTCGTCGCCAAGCATCACGACGAACGGGTTGTCACCAACATGCTTGCGGGCAATCGAGACAGCATGACCAAGCCCCAAGGGCTCACCTTGTCGGACGAAGTGAATTTCGGCGAGTTCAGCAATGCTGCGCACCTCAGCGAGGGCTTCGTCTTTTCCTCGTTCGGCCAAGAATGATTCGAGTTCCACATTGCGGTCGAAGTGGTCTTCAAGCGACCGCTTGCCGCGCCCCGAGATGATGAGAATGTCGTCAATACCCGCACGGACCGCTTCTTCAACCACGTACTGGATAGCGGGCTTATCGACGACGGGCAGCATTTCTTTCGGCTGCGCCTTCGTTGCCGGAAGAAAACGGGTTCCAAGGCCAGCGGCGGGAATAACAGCTTTGGTAACTCGAGACATCGTGACTCCTCGTCCGAGCGGGACCTGCGGGGACGTGGGCGACATCGTAGGAGCCACGCGGCCCATCGCCTCGCGCCATCCATTTCCCCGTCTGTAGACCTGAACTCCTCGCTCGCTATGCTGGCAGTCCCTCAGGGCGAGTGCTAACCGCTGACCCTGTCCCCCATCTCCCTCGGCCTCGCCGGAGACCCTCAATGCCCACCTATGACTACCGATGCAAAGACTGCAGCCATGAATTTGAGGCACAGCAGGCATTCACCGACGACGCACTAACCGAGTGCCCGTCATGTGGTGGCGCGTTGAAGAAGAAGTTCGGATCCGTAGGCATCGCCTTCAAAGGCAGCGGGTTCTACAAGAACGACGCTCGTGGTTCCTCCAGTTCCTCGACAACCTCAGCATCATCTGATTCCGCATCGACAACGAGTTCTGACTCCTCCACGTCTTCGAGCACGACTTCTTCGAGCACGACTTCTTCGAGCACGACGTCTTCGAGCACCAGTTCAGACTCGGGTTCATCCTCGTCGACGCCCAGCACTCCCTGACAAAGGTCGCACGGACCTCCCAAGAGGTCGCCGGACTCCCTAGCGTCACCGCATTCCCCCACTGACCACGCCGTCCGTGGAGTCACTATGCGCCATTCACAGGTCCAAATCTCGCTTCCGCGTACGTTGCGACGCTGGCTTTCCACCACTCGCGTTCGATGGTCGATAACTACGGCGGTCGCTCTCTGCTCTTTGGCCTGGACAGTCTCAACCGTGAATTCTGCCGACGTTGCCGCATCCGCATGGGGTCAACGCAAAACCGTTCCGGTCGCCACATCCGATCTTGAACCTGGGCGCGTCATCACGGCTGCAGACATCACTTTCGTCGATCGTCCCATTGCCGTAGTTCCCAACGACGTCGCCGTGTCGCCGATCGGAAGATCGGTGACACGGTCAATCGCTCGTGATGAAGTCGTTCTTGAACGCCGGCTCGCTGGCGGCAGTGCAACTGGTCCCGTATCGCAACTTGATGGGAACTCCTTGGCCTTCGCCATCCCTTCCGATGCCAGCACTCCTCCCACACGGATCGGCGACCACGTCGCCCTCTACGCACCGTCCGAAGTCGTCGCGACCTCCACTCGTGCTTCAGGCCCCGCATCACGAATTGCCGACCGCGCCGTTGTCATTGCTGTCTCCGAAGAAGCCATTACCGTTGGCGTCGTCATCGCTGAGGCATCCGCTGTGGCAAAAGCGTTGCTGTCGGCAAGCGTACTAATCGCCCTCGCCGACTAACCCTTCACCCCACCCCACCGATGAGACCGGTAGCGTCGCAGCATGTCCGGTTCCCCGCCTTCTCTCGCAAAAGTTCGCGGCGGTCGCGCCATCGCACTCTTGCTTGTCCTACTTCTCGCCGCTGGCATCGTCCATACGTTCACCGGCGCGACGCAAGCGAATGCATCTTCAACCGAGCTTGCAGCGTCAACCGAATTAACTACTGAAGAACAGTTTGCGGCAAAGAATCAAATGAGCACATGGAAAGCCATGGTGTTAGGAGCAGTCGAAGGCATTACGGAATACCTACCGATCAGCTCCACCGGACACCTTGTCGTGACGCAGCGAATTCTCGGAATCGGCGATACCGATGCGACCAAAGATGCTGCAGATAGTTACGCAATCGCAATCCAATTCGGCGCAATCCTCGCCGTGCTCGTTCTGTATCGGAAGCGCATCGAATCAATCATTCGCGGTCTCTTCGGTCGCGATACCGACGGTCGGAACCTTCTGATTGCGCTGATGCTTGCCTTTATCCCCGCAGTAATCATCGGCGTCGCCATTGAGAAGCCGATCAAGAGCAACCTCCTCAACGTCGGACCAGTCATCGGCGCGTGGATCGTTGGTGGGCTTTTACTTCTCTATCTGGCGCCAAAAATCAAAGCTGACCGACCAGGTCGCTCGATCACTCACATTCGACCCAAACAGGCGCTCATCATCGGCTGCGCGCAGGTTCTCGCCATGTGGCCCGGCACCAGTCGAAGCCTCGTCACAATTCTCGCTGCTCTTGCGGTTGGAATGACGCTCGCTGCAGCAGTTGAGTTCAGTTTTCTTCTTGGCCTCATGACCTTGGGGGCAGCAACGCTCTACGAAACAGCCACGAACGGATCAACGGTCATTGATGCGTACGGATGGCTCAACCCACTTGTTGGTTTGATCTTCGCATTCATCTTCGCCGCGCTTGCGGTGAAGTGGATGGTGTCGTGGCTACAAACGCGCAGCTTGGCTGTCTTCGGCTGGGAACGCCTTGCTGTCGCATCTGCCAGCATCGGATTGCTTATCGCTGGAACGATTTAGAACAATCGCTCAGGATCCGCCAAGCGAAAGGTCGGCGATCACAATCGTTGGACACCCGGTACCGCCTGGAAGCCATTCGATGTCATCACCAATTGCAACGATGTCTAAAAGCATTCGCTGCAAGGTCGAAGCAATCGTTACCTCGCGAACCGGTTCAGCCAGTTGACCGTTACGGACCATTAGCCCTTCGATCCCAACGGAAATATCGCCGCTCACAAGATTCACACCGGAGTGGAGTCCCGTCATCGACTGCAGATAGACACCAGTATCGATGTCGGCCAGCAACGATTCGAAGGAACCTGCCCCGGGCGCGACCGCTAAGGCTTGGCACCCAACTGACGGTGTTGAGGAAACGCCTCGCACTGCAGAGCCAGTACTGGGCTGTCCAGCGCGTCGACCTGATGCGCTGTCGTAGAGAAAACCCTGTAACACACCGTCGACCACAAGTTGGTTTCGACGACAGGCCAAACCTTCACCGTCGAACATGTCGGCCGCGTACGAACGATGATCTGTGGGATCGTCAACAAGGGTGAGCTTGGGCGAAGCAATGGTCTCGCCTACTCGATCTCCGAATGGCGAACGCCCCTTCAACACGCGTTCACCAGTAAGCGTGGAACCAAGGAGACCGGCAATCGTTGCGGCCATCCTTGGCTCAAGGATGATCGTGACTCGCTGCGACGGAACCGGCTTTGCGCCAAAGAGTCGCGTGGCGCGCAACACCGCATCGTCGGCGGCTTCAGCGAGATCAAGATCATCGGGTCGAAACCCGACCGTTGACCCGCCGCCGGTATAGGTCTCGTCACCATCCTCCGCTAGGGCGAGCGCACTCATCGAGCACCATGCACCGCGACCGGCGCCAGCGATACCCGTGCTCGTCGCCACAGCAAAACGCGACGAGGAGTCAGAGAATGTTGCGACACGAACACCCGTGATTCGAAGGTCGCCGGCACGAACCATGCGTTCGAGCTCAAGTGCAAGATCGATTTTCCGCGAAGCCTCCATGGTCGCTACCGATGGATCAAAAGCGTCGAATGGAACAGGGGCTACCCCGTCAGGCTCGGCAAGGCCTACCCATTCATCGGGTTCAGCGAACGTTGCATTGTCCCGAGCATCGGCCAACGCATCGGCGATTGCGTCAGACTCGAGCGTTCCGGCCCACGCAAACCCTTGGCGGTGGTCGCTCACCACGCGCACACCTATACCAGCGCTCACTGCAGACGTAAACGATTCGACTTCGCCGCCGTGTGCGCGCACGGTCGTGTATGAGGATCGAGCCACGAAAGCTTCGAGCTGCTCTCCAGATCGCGCGTTGTTCGCCACCGATTGCGCCAGCGCAAGGAGATCAGCAGATTCCTGATCAGGCGGATCGAAGGTCACGAGCCTGAAACAGTGAGGTCGGCGACGACGAGAGAAACGCCAGACGCATTCATGGGGAGGAACTCGAGATCGTTGCCAACTGCTTGAACATCGCGAAGCATCTTCTGAAGTGTCGACGCAATCGTAAATTCACGCACCGGCTCGGCGAGTTCACCATTTCGGATACGCAGGCCTTCGGCGCCAGTTGAGAAGTCGCCACTCACTGGATTCACTCCTGAATGGAGGCCAGAGACTTCTTGCACGAGAACCCCGTCGTCGATGCCTGCGATGAGCGCCGCCGGATCAGAGTTTCCGGGAACAAGTGATACTGACAAACAACCAACTGAGGGGGTGCTCTTGAATCCGCGAACCGCGTTTCCGGTACTCACTGTTCCGGCCCGACGAGCTGAGTAGGCGTTGTGCACGAACTGCTGCAACACACCGTTTTCGATCAGCACATTGCGTCGGGCAGCAAGACCTTCGCCGTCGGCATCGGTCGCGGTAAACGAGCGCACATCGGTGGGATCGTCGATGAGAGTTAACAGCGAGGAACCAACGGACTCACCCAAACGGTCGGCAAACAGCGACCGACCCTTGAGCACCGACTCCCCATCGAGTGTGTATCCCAAAATTCCCAAGAACTGCGCGGTGACCCACGGGTCGAGCACAACGGTCAGGCGACCACTGGGCGGCTGCACGGCACCAAGCATGCGTGTTGCACGAGACGCCGCTTCGAGCGCGGCGCGTGATGGATCAAGATCAGAAGGTTCACGGCCAACAGAAAATCCGAAGCCGGTTTGGGTTTCGTCACCATCGGCGGCCATGGCATAGGTGGCGACAAAACAACTTGTTTCGCTTCCAACTGTTCGGATACCTGTGCTCGTCGCGATTGCTGCTTCGGAAATTGAATCGGCATATTCGGCTGATTCGATTCCTGAAATTCGCGGATCCGCAGCCATCACGATGCGTTCAAGTTCAATGGCCATCGCGATTTTGTCTGATGTCTCAAACGACACCAATGCATCACGATGCAGGTCGAGAACAGGAACTGCCATGCCATCGGGTTCCGCAAGGCCAGCGAACTCGTCGAACGTGGCAAAGCTCACGTTGTCGCGAGCATCGGCGAGAGTTTCAGCGATCGCCGACTCATCAAGACTTCCCGCATAAGCGAAACCTTGACGGCCGTCGACAACAACTCGAATCCCTACGCCCTGCGACTGAGCTGAAGATAATGACTCGACGTCACCACCAAACACTCTGATTTCAGTTTCGGTTCCGCGCACAACAACCGCTTCGATCTGTTCTCCTGGCTTGGCCATTGCGACGACACGGTCGGCAATGGCCAAAAGTTCGTCGCTCATGCGGCGGTGCCACCGATGGTGAGCGAAGACACACGAAGAGTCGGCACGCCGTCACCAACAGGAACGCCCTGTCCGTCTTTTCCGCACGTTCCTGGAGGACCCATCGCGAAATCGTTTCCAAGGGCATCAATGCGTTGCAGAACCTCGGGGCCATTGCCGATGAGGTTTCCTTCACGCAATGGCTCAGTCACCTTTCCGTCCTCGATGAGGTAGGCCTCGGTCATTCCGAAAACAAAATCTCCGGTCGCGGTATTTACCTGACCACCACCGAGATGTTTCACATAAACACCCTTCGGTGTCGAGGCGATGATCGATTCCGGGTCTTCCTCGCCGGCAAGAAGATAGGTGTTCGTCATTCGAACCATCGGAAGATTTTGGTAACTCTGTCGACGACCGTTACCCGAACTCCGACGTCCTTCCTTTCGGGCACGCAGGTGGTCCCACATGTAATCGGTGAGGATTCCGTCCTCGATGAGCACATTGCGTTGGGCAGGGTTGCCTTCATCGTCAATCGCGATGTTGCCCCACTCGCGAGTCATCGTGCCGTCGTCGACAACCGTTACCCCCTTCGAGGCCACCTGCTGACCAACGCGTCCCCGGAAAACTGAAGCACCCTTTGAAACAAGATCTGCTTCAAGACCGTGACCACATGCCTCGTGGAACAACACGCCACCGCCACCGCTACCAATGACGACCGGCATCTGACCGCTCGGGGCGGGACGGGCTGCCAACTTTGTGATCGCGCGATCGGCTGCGTTCCGCGCCAGTTGATCGATGTCGTACATGTCAAACAGTTCGAAACCGATTGTGTGCCCAACGCTCTCACGACCCGTTTGCATGCCAGTATCGCCAGTGGCAACACAGCTCACGGCAAAGAACGTGCGCACCGTGTCGTCTTCGACAAACACTCCGTCGGAGTTGGCAACGAGGATTCGACGGCGGTTGTCGCCGTAACTCACCGACACCTGCGAGATCGCATCGCCAACTGAACGAGCCGCCTCATCGGCACGAGTCAGCAATTCGACTTTTCGGGCTTTCGGGACATCACCGGGGAAGGTCTCAATGTCGTAGCCACGCGACGCAGATCCACGGTGAAGAGCAACAACATTTGTTCCTCCGCCGCCGCCACGAGCCGCTGCTGCAGCCGCTTGAGCTGCAGCAATGAGTCCGGCTTCGGAGAGATCGGCAGTGTGGGCAAAACCAGTGGTCTCGCCAACCACGACGCGAATACCCGCGCCACGGTCGCGGCCAGAGGTCAGTTCTTCGACACGACCATCGTCAAGAACCGCGGAGGCATTGCGACGGTCTTCGGCAAATACTTCGGCGAATTCTCCGCCCGTGCGCATTGCGACACCGAGAACTTCTTCGAGCACCGACTGTTCGATCATTTGTTCTTTCTCCGGTCCTGGACTGCGGAAGTGACTGCGGAAGTAAGCCCCGCCAAGCGCCGTAGCGTACCGGCGCCGACGTTGATCTGAGTACCCGGGACCAAGGTCCCAAACCGGTCCGCGCCCATTCGTAGACTCGGCAGATGAATAGTCCCCATCGACCGACCGCATTCGGTCCACAAGGCACTGATGGGGCCGAACCAGGACTCGGCGATATTGCCTCGGTCTCCATTGAGGGACTCATCGACGCAGTCGAATCTGCGGGGACAAAAACCGAGCGGCGCCGCCGTTGGGCGTTCCCTCTCCGCATCGCAGTCAGCCTGCTGATGCTCGGAGTCCTTTGGTGGAGGTTTCCGGAACTCACATGGGTTGACCTCATTCCGACTTGGGATCTCACGACGTTGCTCTGGCTTCTCTCCGCCACAGCTACGACGTTGGTGGGCATTGCCCTTTCGGCTGTTCGCTGGCAATCAGTACTCAGTGCACTCAGGCTTCGCGAACGGCTTCGCGTTCTCGTGCCGCTCTATTTCGCCGGCCAATTTGTTTCAAATGTCCTTCCCACCACTATCGGTGGCGACGTATTGCGCGTCTCGCGGCTTTCCAAAATCAATGGCAAACCGGAAACAACATTTGCATCCGTTGCGCTTGAACGACTCACTGGCTGGTTAGTACTCCCGCTCATCACATTCTTCGGGCTCGCCATCAACCCTGGACTCCGTGAACTTGGCCGCGCCACGTTGCTTGCTCTCGCCGTTGCACTCGTCACGCTCGTTGCACTCGTAGTCGTCCTTCTTGCTGCGAATCACCCACGACTTGGCGGTCGATTCGCAGCACCCGATGGATGGCGCCGCTTCGTCGATGCCATCCATCGGAGCGTCACAGAACTTCGCCGTCAACCCCTCGCGGCACTGTCCATTCTCGCCGCCGGCCTGGTCTACCAAGTCGCGCTTTGCCTCGCTGCCTTGATGGTTGCGGCGGCTCTTGGCTTCAGTTGGCTCGGACTCACCGCCCTTCTTGCGTTCTACCCGGCAGTTCTGATTCTTCAAGTACTCCCCATCGGCATTGCCGGTCTTGGAGTCCGAGAAAGCGCTTTTGTTCTTTTCCTTGTTCCATTGGGCGTTCCCGCCGAGAAAGCTGTGGCGCTCGGTCTCGTTCTCTACGCCATCAACGTCATTGCCAGCCTTTTCGGAGCCCCCGCCTTTGTGGTTGGCGGCCGCAAGGTCCCAGTAACGGCCTGAATCGGTCCACCCGTCTCCTCAATAGATGGCCCTAGAGATAGGGGTTCACCCCTTGCGGGACGGTAGCGTTGCACTACGGACGTCGACCCCGGCGACCGCTCCCCCGTCTCCCGTCGCCGTGTTCTCGAAATGCCGCCGACAAGGACTCCGCCCATGATCATTGAGACGATTGAGTCGCCGGCCGACCTCAAGGCCCTCACCCCCGAGCAACTCACAACGCTTGCGGCCGAGATGCGCGACGTCATCATTGAATCGGTGAACACTCATGGCGGCCATCTCGGTTCCAACCTCGGAGTAGTGGAACTCACTCTCGCTCTCCACCGCGTGTTCAACTCCCCGGACGACATCATCCTGTGGGATACCGGGCATCAGGCCTATCCCCACAAACTCGTCACTGGTCGTGCAAAAGACTTCGTCGATCTTCGTCAAGCAGAGGGTCTCTCTGGCTACCCGTCTCGCGATGAATCCGAGCACGACTGGATCGAGAACAGCCACGCCTCAACGGTTCTCAGTTGGGCCTACGGACTTTCTGTGGCTGAAGCCACGAAGGGTGCCGATGCCCGTCGCATCGTTGCCGTTATCGGCGATGGATCAATGACTGGCGGTATGGCGTTCGAAGGTCTCAATAACCTTGGCCATTCGGGGCGCGACTGCATCATCATTCTCAACGACAATGGCCGCTCATATGCGCCGACCGTCTCGAGACTTGGCGAGAGTCTCGTCAAGATCCGCAACAATCCGGTGTACATGCGCCGTCAGGCGAAACTTGAAAAAATCCTTGCTGACCTTCCCGTCGTCGGCAACATTGCCAAGACAGGCCTCGACGCAACAAAAGCTGCGATTCGCGAAGCATTCGAACCAACGGCGTTCTTCGAAGCACTAGGTGTTCGCTATTCCGGTCCCTTCGACGGACACGACATTGCGCTTCTTGAAGAAGCACTGCGCAACGCCGCAGCGATGCCCGGGGGCCCACAGGTCATTCACGTGCTCACACAGAAGGGTCGTGGGTACGGGCCCGCCGAAAACGACCCCATTAAGCGCCTGCACGACACCTCCGAGGCCAAACCCGGCAGCTTCACCGCTGCCTTCACCGAAGCACTGGTCAAGGAAGGCGAAGCTCGTCCCGAACTTGTTGCCATTACTGCCGCAATGCCGGACTCCACCGGCATTCTCCCCTTTGCAGAACGATTCCCTGGCCGCATGTTCGATGTTGGTATTGCGGAACAACATGCCGTCACTGCCGCTGCAGGTATGGCGATGGGCGGGCTCCGTCCCGTTGTTGCTGTTTACTCAACCTTCCTCACGCGTGCATTCGATCAGGTCAACCTCGATGTCGGCCTGCACGATCAGCCCGTCGTGTTCTGCCTTGACCGCGCGGGCATCACTGGCGACGATGGCCCAAGCCATCATGGGATTCTCGACATGGTGCTGCTTACCAAAGTTCCGAACATGACGGTGTTTGCACCGTCCTCGTATCAGGAAATTGGTCAGATGCTGCATGATGCTCTCGATATCACCGACGGCCCCGTCGCTATTCGCTGGGCAAAGACCGCCGCTCGACAAGCGCCTCCCGAAGAGGTTGGCCGCGGACTCAACGCTCGTCGTACGCGCACCGGGACACAGTTGTGCATCGTCAGCGTCGGCAAGATGCTTGATGCGGCCGAAGCAGCAGCGGAACAACTCGAAGCTCAAGGCGTTTCCGTCACCGTTTGGGATGCGCGGGTCGTGAAGCCACTCGACCCCGCGATGATCGACGACGCGGCTCGCCACCCCTTCGTGATTACCGTCGAAGACGGCCTCCGAGAAGGCGGCGTCGGGATGACGGTTTCTGATCTCGTTAGCGAGCGAACGATCGGGGCAACAGAACCCCGTGTTCGCGTGCTTGGTATTCCTTCTCAGTACATCGCTCACGGAAAACCCGATGCGATCCTCGCCGACCTTGGTCTCGATGCTGCCGGCATCACCGCTTCGGCACTCTCGATGATCCGCACCGGCAACTCGACCCCAGCGCCGAGCTGACTCGTCGCCGCCGTTCGTGTCTGCAAGATGACAGAACCTGTTAAGACCCCGGCAGAACTTTTCGACCTCACAGGTCGAGTTGCGCTCGTCACCGGCGCGTCGTCTGGGCTCGGCCGACGAATCGCTCTGGTGCTTGCTGCTGCTGGCGCCACTGTCGCTGTCACCGCACGGCGAGCCGACCGACTCGTCGAACTCGAGTCCGAAGTGCCAAACGTCCATGGCTTCCCCTGCGACCTCACAAGTGCGGCCGAACGCGAAGCCCTTGTCACCGAAATTCAATCCCGACTGGGGCCCGTCGACATCCTTGTCAATAACGCAGGCGCCGTGAACGCAACGTCGATCGAAAACGAATCGCTTGACGATTTCGCCAACATGATCGAACTCAATCTCACAGCGGCGTGGCACCTTATGAAACTGGTTGGCGTTTCGATGGTCGAGCGTCAGCAGGGTTCGATTGTCAATATCGCTTCGATACTGGGAGTCGTTGGGGCGACGCCGGCGAAGGATTCCGGTTACTCAGCGGCCAAAGGCGGACTGGTAAATCTCACTCGCGAGATGGGACTGCAGTGGGCGCGAAAAGGCGTCCGAGTCAATGCAATCTGCCCCGGCTGGTTCCAGACTGAAATGATCGAAGATCTCACTTCAACCGAGAACGGCTCGTCATTCATCACTTCCAACACGCCCATGATGCGAGTTGGGAACGTCAACGAAATCGATGGTGCCGTCCTCCTCCTTGCTTCCGATGCGGGGAGCTTCATGACCGGTTCCATCGTCATGGTCGATGGCGGTTGGACCGCACGATGAAACTGCGAGCGATTGCAGCCGGCTGCTTCGCCATGTTGCTCACTGCTGGTGGCTGTTCGAGTGATGCTCAACGAACGGTCGCACCGGTGCACTGGGACCTCAATGCCATCATCGAGCCAACGACTCTCAGAATCTCCGGGTACATCGGCAGCAGTTCGTGCAGCGCGTTCGACTCGTTCAAAGTGGTCGAAACCGATGACCAAGTTGAAATCACCGTTCTGGTGAGTTCGAAACAGTCCGGCCCCTGCACCATGGATATGAGAATTGAGTCGATCGACGTTGTGCTCTCCGCTCCGCTTGGGCAAAGAGAACTCACCGGTTGTCTCCCCTTCGAGTCGCGTCCAGGTGAACCTGATCTCGGTTGCCGAACAATCATTCCGTATCCCTAAGCAACCTCAGGGACGATGAAGTTCGGCGGACCGCCTCGCTGCGTCGACCTTGAGATCGCCCTTGGCCACCTTGCCACCAGATGATCTCGGCAACTGATCAACGATGACGAGATGTTCCGGCCACCACTCGCGTGACACGGATCGTGAGCGCAAGTGTTCAACAATGTCATCGAGTGTGAGTTCCATCCCAGGACGAAGCTCGACATACGCGCACACTCGTTCACCGAAAACCGGATCGGGAAACGCCACTGCCGCCACCATCGCAACAGCCGGGTGTGTGGCCAACTCCGCTTCGACCGCTGGAGCGCTGATGTTCTTGCCCCCTCTAATGATGAAGTCTGAAGTGCGACCGACAACACTCAGCACGCCTTGTGAATCAATCTGAACAATGTCACCCATGAGCATCCAGCCGTCATCGGTGAACAACGCAGTATTCGCAGCGTCATCGCCCCAGTACCCAAGTGCAGTGGCCGGGCCTTTGCAGGCTGGTTGACCTTCCTCGACACCCGGTGGAACCTCAGCGTGGGTCTCAGGGTCAAGGAGGCGCACATGCATTTCAGGAACCACATGGCCAGCAGTTCGAAGACGAGTTTCCCGATTCGTGGCATGCGAGGTGTAGCTCAGTGCCCCCGTTTCATTCGAACCGTAAAACTGCAGCACCTTCGCGCCTGTTGTTTCCTCGAACTCGGCAGCGCGTTCAAAGGGAACCGCTTCACCACCAGTGAACATTGCACGCAACGATGAGAGATCGCGTGGACGTTCCGCCTGCGCGTTCAACAACATGATGAATTGCGTGCTCACGCAACACAACACGGTGACGCGTTCGCGTTCAATCAGATCAAGCGCTTCATGAGCATCAAATCGATCCATCAACACCGTGGGTGCGCCGAGAGCAGTCGGCGTGAAGTGCGCCGTCCACAAACCAAATCCGAACGGTGCAGGCAAAGCCCCAAAGAACACTTCATCGGTTCCGAATCCGCCAGCTTCGGCGGCTAATCGATGAAAATAGAACCATCGATTTTGCGTATGCATCACACATTTCGGTAACCCCGTAGTGCCCGAGGTGGAGTTCAGGAGGAAAAGTTCGTCGGGATGAATGGGACGAAACAGAGAATCAGGATCAATCTCAACGCCATCGGGTAGCGCCGCGTCAACAACTCGCGCATCCAAGCCGATGAGAAGTTGACGATCAACTGACGCGCCCATCGCAGCGACATCGGAACGCAACGCCGCAGCAGTTCGACCATGTTGTTCAGGAGCGGTGATGAGGGTGCGAGCCCCAGTAAGCGAAAGCAGATGGGCAACTTCACGGTCACCCGCTCGCGCCCCAATACCTACCGCAACGCAACCGGCGCGCTCAATGCCGACGAAGACGGCATGAACTGCCGGGCCATCCGGCATCATCACGGCAATGCGTTCACCACGCTCGGGTTCGGCGGCAAGGATCGCAAGGGCGATGTCGTCGGCATCGGCGTGATATTCCGCCCAGGTGTAGCGACGCCCATCGGCAATAAACGCGACTCCGTCAGGTTGCACAGATGCCCGAGCCGCAACGATCGAACCAACGGTGTCATCGCCCCACCAACCTCGCGCGTGGTACTCCGCTGCTACATCAGGATCAGCACGGATTAACTCCACCGAACTCAACCCGCCGCCTTCGATCGACGAGAAGCGGGAACGGCTCGTAAGTCCGAGACCAAACGATCAAGCTGATCAACCAGCGCCGACAACTCTTCGACAGACCAACCGTCAAGTTGTTCGGCCATTAATTCATCATTCGCTGCCTCAATCCGGCGATGGGCAACCCGACCCGCAGCGGTGACCGCAACCACAGATGCTCGTCCATCATGCGGATCGGCAGATCGCTCGACGTATCCCTCGGCTTCAAGGGCTTGCACCTGTCGAGTGAGCGCTGCGGGATGTGTTCTGACCGCGTCGGCGAGGTCGCTCATACGCATCGGACCGTCAGCAATGACCTTGCCCAAAACAGCAACTGCCGCCACACCAATCGCGACGCCAGAACGAACCGCAATCAATCGATCAAGTCGTTGGCTCCCCGTGATACGACGCAACGATCCCATTTCGTCGCGCAAACGACGAAGCAGTTCCGACATTTCGGATGATTCACTACGACTCATAACCACACCTTTGTGATTCGTTCGACCTCGATTGCTCCCTGGCGCCGACCTTCCCTCAGGGATGGTCCCCGAGTCGCCGGGTCAAGAACATTGGTTCCGAATGCTTCCGTTGATCCTGCGTCAGCTGCGATCACTTCAACGATTGACCCTTGCTCACGCAAGGCTGCCGCTTCGACCTCAACGGTCGGGCCAAATCCGCCCGCAAACGGAGCGACGATCACGACGATGTCGCAGCCTTTTGCAAGGTCAGCATTAGTTCCGCTTCGCACGCCACCATCGATGAATCGAGAATCACCGATCGTGACGGGCGGCCAAATTCCTGGGACGGCGCAACTTGCAGCAACCGCGGAAACCAATGACACCCCCGAGTGACAGTCGAATACGTTGAACTCTCCCGTCAGAGCATCGACGGCTGTTATCAAAAGTTCGTTTTCCGACCATTCGTGGGAAGAGAGTCGCGACTCAATTACTGCGAGACGAGCGCCCTCATCAACGGTGGGGGCACCTAGTGCCACCCCACCAAGCCGACGACGCACCTCGATCTCATCGGGGGCGCCATCGAAACACGCAGCGAATTGTTCAATTAACGAATCCAGCGAACTTTCGACCTGCAACTCTGCGCTTTGGCTCGCAGGCACTAATTGGCGAGCACATAACGATTCGAGGGATTCGCCAGTGCGGAGTTGCGCCCCGACAGCGGCACCAGCCGAGGTACCGATGATTCGATCAGCAGCCCTGAGGTCGACTCCAGCGTTTGCAAGCGCGTCGAGGACACCGAGTTCCCAAGCAATCCCCGCCACTCCACCTCCGCCAAGCACTAAGGCCGTCGACATCAGTCAACCCTCCACACAACAACTACGCGACGGAGGCGACCCACAAAGGGTCGCCTCCGACACATGACATAACGAGGCTCAGCCCAGTGGGTTGAGCGAGGAACCGACTGCCCACATTGCAAAGAACTGGGCGTTGGCGCCGTAGGCCTGAGCGATTGCCAACTTGGCTCCGCCGACCTGATGGTCTTCAGCCTGACCGCGAACCTGCAGCGCGGCTTCGGCGAAACGCAGAAGACCAGATGCACCGATCGGGTTCGAAGAAAGCACGCCACCGGACATGTTGACGGGGAAGTCACCGTCAAGTGCCGTTGCCCCAGATTGGGTCATCTTCCAACCTTCACCGGGAGCGGCGATCTCGTGGGCTTCAAGCCACATTGGCTCGTACCAAGAGAACGGCACGTAAAGCTCGGCGCAGTCGATCTGTTCGCGCGGGTTGGTAATACCAACCGCCTTATAGATCTCCTGTGCGCACGCATGCGCTGCTTGCGGATTCACCGGGTCACGACCCGAGTACCAACCCGGCTCGGACTTCATCGCGGTGGCGAGCACCCATGCCGGAGGCTTCGATGCCGCTTTGCCGCCGTCTTCATCAGTGAAGACGACCGCGCATGCGCCGTCCGACGATGGACACGACTCCAAGAAACGGAGTGGATCCCACATCATCGGGGATTCCTTCACCTTGTCGATCGTGATATCGGCAAGCTTGAGGTGTGCGTACGGATTCTTTGCACCGTTGAGACGGTCCTTCACCGCAACCATCCAACCGATGTCTTCAGGTGCTCCCGAGCGTTGGATATAGGAACGGATAAACGGAGCAAATGCTCCGCCGGCTCCGATCGAAGCGCCCTTACCCCCACCGAGGGCAAACTGCGCGTTGCCTTCAGACTGCTTCTCAAAAGCGACGGCAAGTACACGCTTGTGACGCCCGCTGGATACAAGATGCGACGCCACGATGCCCGTTGAGCCACCCACTGAACCAGCGGTGTGCACTCGGAACATCGGCTTATTCACCGCACCGAGGGCATCGGCGAGATACATCTCGGGCTTCATGACTCCCTCGAAGAAGTCAGGAGCTTTGCCAAGCACAACTGCGTCGATGTCACTCCAGTTCATGTTGGCATCCTCAAGCGCGCGCTGGGCGGCTTCGCGGACAAGGCCGGCCATCGAAACATCGGCGCGCTTGCGCTTGTGATGTGTCTGACCGATACCGACGATTGCTACAGGCTGATGGCTCATTGGTCACCTTCCAGGACGCAGACGAGATTCTGCTGAAGGCAAGGTCCGGACGTGGTGTGGGCCAACGTTCGACTCTTGCCATTCTTGATGATCTGATTTGCGGCTTCACCCACGCGGATGAGGCCGACGGTCATTACAGAGTGAGCCGCAAGCGCACCACCGGAGGGGTTGACCTCGGTGGAAGCGTCAAGACCCAGTGATTCACGAAGAATCAACTCTTGGAAACTGAACGGTGCATGGATCTCAGCAACATCGATCGGGCCCTTACCAGCACCCGCGGCCTCAGCCGCAAGTCGGGTTGAGACCGAAGTAGTGATGTCTTTCCGAACTGTCGGCAAATGTGCCTCGATGCGATGATCGATACCGGTGATCCACGCTGGACGCTCGCACAGGTCATAGGCCCGCTTACCACGAGCAAGTATGACCGCTGCCGCTTGATCGGTTGTCGGCGGCAGGTCGTGACGACGCAACGGGTTGCGCACGTAGTCGGCTGCGAGCAACTCATCGATGGAGTAATCGCCCTTCACCTGCGCAAACGGGTTCGACTTGGCATTGGACCGGTTTCGAGCGACGACCTCAGCGAAGTCGCGTTCGGTGGCCTTACCGGAATCGATGAGCGCACGTGCCTGCAGCGCTGCCAATGTCCAGGTGTCGGTACCCAACGGAGTGAGGTAGTAGGGATCGAACTCAACGGTGAACAACGTCGATGGATCAGAGTTGGAGTTCTTGCCAACGCCGACGGCCATTGCGATGTCGATGTCGCCCTGAAGAAGTCGAACGTAGGCCTCGTACATGGCCCACGCGCCGTCCATCTCGACATGCGACTCATTGATTGCAGGAACCATGCCGTAGGCGTCGGTGTTCTGCACAAATGAGAATCCCTGGCCTGACAGGTAGTCACATGATCCCGAGACCGTGAAGCCGATCTCTGATTTGTCGATTCCGACCTGCGCAATCACCTCGCGGGTGGAGCGCAGAACCAAGTCCGATTCCGTCAGGGTTGTTCGTCGCTCGGGCGGCAACTGCGCAAACCCGACGATTGCAATGTCATTTTCTGAAGGTGCCATCACATCATCCGATCCAAGTAGCGATCAGCCGGTTCATCCGGCTCACCAGTGGTACGCCAGCCGACGATGATGTCGCCACCGCTTCCTCGACTGCGGTTATCGATATCTTTTGCGGAACGCTCGTTCTCCGGCGCCCACACACATTCAACGTGAATGCCAACGCGGATTTCGTTGACCGGCACGTCGAGAATTTCCTGCTGAGCGATAACGGCATCAGCACCGTCAAGAAGGATTGAGCAACGCGCAAACGGCTCGGTCTCGGTCTGTCCGGGATACGGCGTCGGTGTCACGATCGTGAAGTTCGAAACCACACCGCGGTCAGGAACCTCGACAACGTGGCTCTCGTCAAGCTCAATCGCGCACACGCTGCACATACCTCGCGGCCCCACGATTGTTCGGGCGCACTGCGGACATTTCTGTCCGATGATGCGACCTTCCATAAGAGCTTCCGCCCACATGATCGTGGTGGGAGACGCGTTGTCGATGTAACGAAGATCGCTAAACGCGTCCATTTCCGTGATCTCGTTCTCTGCCGGAGCCTCAAACGGTTCGCCGGCACCCTCGCTGGGAGCGGGGTCAGAGGCGGGAACAAACGCGATGATGTCGTCGATACGACCGGCACAGTCGGCTGGAGCCTTGAACTTGGCTTCGACGCGCATGCCCGCAGACATCGCACTTTCCGAGCCAGCGTCGACGATGTGAATCATTGGCGTGTCAGCACCATCGAGAGTGATGAACGCGAAGCCGAACGCATGGTCAAGCGGATGCAAGTTGGTTGGTTCAGGTACCCATGTCCATGACGACACGGTTCCCTTCGGTCCAACGCACACCCAATCGGTCCCGGAATCTTCAGCCGTATCGGGGTCGTATTCAAGCGGCGGTGCAATCACCCGGCCACCGGTGCGAACACCGATGATCTGGCCCTGCGCAATCGCCGAGCTAAACGTGCTGAGTGTCGAACCCAACGTCCGTGAAAACGGGAACGTCAGATTGAAGACGAACTCTTGGACAGTGTCAGCCATCTTCTCCCTTTCCTACTTACAGGTTTTGTACAGATCATTGATCTGACGACAAAGGGAGACAATCAATCCCCCTCCGATCGGTGCCGCGACCCTAGAGGTACTTAACACTGCTGAGCAACCAGTTCGGGAGATTTCTCGGCGCCAGAACCGGCAAGGAATTAATCGGCTCTAGCTCAGGTGTAGAAGGGATTGTCCCCGGCATTGTGGTCAGTGACGTCAATGACCTCGGTGACCTCAGGGATTGCCTCATGAATCGAGGTCGTAATCCCGTCACGCAATGTGGCGGCACTCATTGCACAGCCCTGGCAGCCGCCACCCATTGTGAGAAAAACGGTGGTGTCTTCCACGCCTACAAGGGCAGCGAAACCTCCGTGTTGGGCCAGACCGGGATTGATCACTTCTTCAAGGAGCTGTGTCACCTTGTCGGGAATCTCGCCCGTCAGCACGATGTCGCGGCCATCAAGCGGATTCACCGGCGCCGGACGATTCGGGTTCTTGATAACAAAGCCGCCCTGTCCGGCCGATCGTGGAAGATCAAGCACCGCACCGCGCATGTTCTCAATACTGTTGGCCGCAACGATCACGCTGAGTCCGCCCTGCACTGACAGATCATCTTCTGCATCGAGCTCGGAGATTGTGGCCCAACCCAGGTCGTAGTCGTAGTCGGTGCCCTTCACGCCTTTGATCTCGACGCGAAGACCGATCGCACCGGGGTCCTCTTCAGTGTCACGAATACCGAGAACATGTTCAAGCGCCTCGGGAGCAACAGCAAGGACGTACTCGCTGGTTGACGGACTTTCGTCGGTCGCTGTGGAAGTGAGATCAGACATCGAAACCTCTGCGGGAGAACTGCCGGGTTATTCCAGCACCGGATTCAAACGTTATCGGCCAGCGATGAAAATGCCTTGATCCGACAACCAGACCAGTGGAATCTCAGGAGATATAGGAGCCTCGACCAAAAGCGACTGCGAACCCAAGCATCACTGCGAGCGAGAGCGGAAGAATGACCGCTCGAACTTTCGGACGAGCGACCAGAAGTTCTGCTGCCACCACGATGCACGGGAATGTGCCGAGCAGGTAGCGGCCAGCACCGAAGAAATCTTTTGTTCCCAGAAGAGGAAGAGCGATGATTCCAAGGCAATACAAGGCATAGGTCCATCCAAATCGCCGTTTCACCATTGGCACGAGAGCAAGTGCTCCGAAGACAACAAAGCCATGCGCTAGGTGGCTAATGGTTGACCACTCGAAAGGTCGTTGCTGCAACTCCTCAATCAGTCGAAACTTCAGCCACGTCGCAGGACCCGCACCTTGGTCCCATCCCTTTGATGCTTGAGTTGCTGCGAAAAGAAACGGGTGACCGAACTTCACCCACAAAAACAAACACCAACTACCAACTCCGAGCCATGACAAGAAAATGGGCGCATCGGCTCTGGTCAGAGTACGTGGGTTAAAGAGACCCCGAATGCCAGTCGCCCCGTTCGCGATATTGCGTCGCTCGATGACGCGAAGAACAAGTGCAGCCGCAACGACAAGACCGGCAGGACGGCCAGCGGTGGCGAGAACTCCAACAAGGCCTGCCCAAAAGTAACGGTCCTTCTCAACGAGATAGAACGCACCTATTGCTGTTGCAACAAATAGCGCGTCGGAATACACAACTCCGTAGAGATACCAACTGTAGGGAAAGACGCAGAGAAGGACCACAGAAGTGATGGCGATTTCGGGAGAAACAAAAACACGCGCCCACTTACGAAGCAGCACCACAGCCGTTGCACCACTAAGTACCGTCACCACAGTTCCAGTGATGTAAATGCTAGGGAACGCCCAACTAACGATGCTGACGACTGTGGGGTAGGTCGGCCAGAACGCAACAGAAGACTGCACACCGGGGTAGTAGACGTACCCCTCACGAACAATCGTGCGGTACCACTCGGCATCCCATCGGGCAAAGCCACCAAACCACCTATCACCGACTCCTTCACGCATCGGAAAAAATGCATCGTGAGTGAAATGGTTGTAGCCGAACCAGATTGCAATCCAAACGAGAACGCCTACGGCGGAAAACACAACGAGCGGTGACCACCAGTTGTCGCTCCATCCACGCCGCTCCTTGGATGAATCAGAAACTCGGCTGCGCAGGCGCGAGAGCGCACGGGTTCGAGACGGCTTGATCTGAGCGATTGTGGTCGAAGAGGAATCAGTCATGAGGTGAGTGATCCATCCCCCGACGGACCGGAGGAAACGGTAGTCCTCAACACCCCTGGCCTCACAGGGGATCAGTGGGTCTCTGACTGGCCGTAACCTCGGACCAATGATCTGCGTGGATGTCGACCGAGCAACAATGACCCGCCCCGGTCGCCCACTCTTTACTGATGTGTCACTCACCCTTTCCACAGGGGACCGATTAGGGATCGTTGGCCTTAACGGAACAGGAAAGTCCACGCTGCTGTCGGTTCTCACCGGTGAGATCGCTCCTGAATCGGGGGCCGTCCGCCGAGGCCGCGACGTTCGCATCGCCACACTCCCCCAGCGCCCGGTATTGCCCGCCGGCAGTGTCCTTTCCGCCGTCGAAGCAGTGGCAGAACGCGACTGGGAAGCCGCAGCCGTGCTTGACCATCTCGGTATGGCTTCACTCACTGACGCTGACACCGGTCGATTGTCAGGCGGCCAGGCCAAACGGGTTGCCCTTGCACGTGCCCTTGTCGCTCCGAGCGACCTGCTCATTCTTGACGAACCTACGAATCACCTTGACATTGATGCGATCGCATGGCTTGAAGATCGACTCGATAGTTACCGCGGCGGACTCGTACTCGTGACCCACGATCGACACGTACTTGATCGCGTCACCAATCGAGTGCTGGAACTTGACCGCGGTCGCTCGTATCTTCATGACGGCGGCTACGCCGGTTACCTCGAAGGTCGCGCTCTGCGTGAAGAACAAGCCGTCACGCAAGAAGCCACACGAAAAAACCTGGCTCGCAAGGAACTGGCGTGGCTTCGGCGCGGAGCTCCGGCGCGAACCAGCAAACCGAAAGCGCGTATCGACGCAGCAACAACGTTGGTTGAAACACGGGCGGAACCAGCGGCTCGTTCCGGTATTCCCGATCTTTGGTTCGGCACACCGAGACTCGGAGACAAAGTTGTTGACCTCATTGACGTGTCGTTCAACCACGCCGGAGCATCGCCGTTGTTCAGCGATGTTGAACTCCTGCTTGATAATCGGGAACGACTCGGACTCATTGGTCCAAACGGTGCAGGAAAGTCGACGCTGCTTGACCTCATTGCGGGCCGACGTTCACCCACAGCAGGGACGATCGACATTGGTTCAACAGTTCGTATCGGCTACTACGACCAAATCGGCGTGGAACTTGATCCGCGCCAACGCGTCCGAGAAGCAATCACCGGTGGTCGCCGCGAACCAGATTGGCAGGACGCAGCGCTTCTTGAATCGTTTTGGTTTGACGGTGATGCGCAATGGGCACCGATTGAACTTCTTTCTGGTGGAGAACGCCGGCGACTTCAGCTTCTGCTCGTACTGGCCCAGAAGCCAAATGTGCTGCTACTCGATGAACCGACCAACGACCTCGATCTCGACACACTTCGCGTTCTTGAGGAATTTCTCGACGACTGGCCCGGTGCCCTCATTGTTGTAAGTCACGATCGCGCCTTCCTTGAGCGAACCGTTGCCGATGTCATTGTGATGGACGGTCATGCCCGCCCATCTCGGCGCCCGGGCGGATACGCCGCATGGGAAGAACAACGCCGGGCCTCAATGGTTCGCGGTCGCATTGCGGATCCACGTAAAGCTCCCGGTACACCGTCGGGCTCCTCAACGTCGAAGTCCTCAAAGGCAAGGACTTCAGAGAAGTCAGCTACAAGGTCCCCGAGCACCTTGCGGTTCCTCATCAAGGATCTTGAAAAGGAGATCAAGCGTCTCACCAAGGTAAAAGACCGCCTCGAGCTGAAAGTGGCCGACCTCGCTGTCAGCGGCGACCATGTTGAACTCGCCCGTCTAGGTGGGGAATTGACCGCAGTTCTCGACGAACTCGGGGCTGCGGAAGAGCGATGGCTGCAACTGACCGACGAGGCCGAACGAGCGTCGAACTAGGCCCTCTCGCATCACCGGTAGATTCCTAGACCGTGACCGACGTTGAGACTCCCACCGAAGCGCTGCAGAACCTGCGGCGAACTCGACGCCACAACCGACTTTCCGAAGTCCACTGGATCGATGCGGTCTATCGGGTCTACATCGTTGGCCTCGCTGCGGTGATCTTCATCCTTTTCGCAGTCAGTCAACTCCCAGACGATCGACTCACCAATGAAGAAGCTCTGCGCTTTGCCAATGAAGCACCCATGTGGCTCGGGCTCGGATTCGCGATCGCAATAGGTGTTGGGTTGCGCTCCGGGGGACGCGGCGGACCGCTTGTACTTGAAGCACCAGTCGTCATGCACGAACTCAATGCACCGGTTCCCCGCGAATCTGTTGTCCGCGGTCCGGCCATCAAACAACTTCGATTCATGGCATTCGCCGGCGCCGTGATTGGCGCAATTATCGGTGAAGTCGCTGCGTATCGACTCCCCGTCAATACCGCTGCGGCAATTGCATGCGGAGCTCTCTCGTTCGCCCTTGTCGGCGTACTTGCCTCTGCAACGGCACTCGCTGCATCGGGTCGACGTCTTCGTTGGTGGCCTGCCAACATCCTTGCTGCCGTCCTCATCGCGTGGTCTGTGCTCGATGTCCTTGGCAAGAGGACAACGTCGCCCTTTACGCTCTTGGCCGACATTGCGTTCTGGCCGATCACTTTCCGAGCATTGGGGCTCATCAGCATCGCGGTCGTCGCCGTAGTCGTTTGGTTAGGACTTTCCCGGATTGGCAATCTCTCGATTGAGCATGCTTTGCGTCGCGCCGGACTCGTCTCGCAGTTGCGTTTCTCCGTCACACTTCAAGACGTTCGAACCGTTGTGCTTCTTCGCCGCCAACTGTCTCAAGAAAACGCTCGACTCCGTCCCTGGATTCGAATTGGCCGATCGAAAAAGAAGAGTTTTAGTCCCCCAACATGGAAACGCGATTGGCAGAGCTACCTGAGGTTCCCCCTACCCCGACTCCTTCGCATGGCGATGTTCGGCATAATCGCCGGACTTGCACTCGGAGCGTTGTGGCGCGGCACCATTCCAATGATCATCGTTGCCGGCCTTGCGCTCTACCTCGTGGCCTACGACGCGTCGGAACCAACAGCTCAGGAAGTTGATCACCCCACTCGGTGGGAAAGTTTCCCCGAAGCGCCTGGCGTATTGATCCTGCAACATGTTGCTGCGGCATTTGTCGTCATGACATTCATCTGCGCGATCGTTGCCGCCTCTGCGCTGATCCTCGTCCCGTTCGCCGTGGTTTGGAAACTCGCACTCATCATGTTTGTGCCCGTCGCTCTCGCTGCCGCAGTCTCGGCAATGATCAGCACTGCTCAAGGCGCACCAAATATGGCTGGTCTTGCCGGGCTTGGTCCCGATGTCATGGGCTGGCTCATGCTCGCCCGCCTCGTCATTCCCCCGACGATCACCGTCATCGCCCTCCTGCCCCTACTCAGCGCTGGGTCTGACCCCAACGCGATCAACACCACCAAAGTCGGCAATGCAACGGTGTACTCACTGTTCGCCGTCGGCGGTGCCATCCTTTACTTGCGCACACGGAAGCCGAAGCACCTGTGACCTCAGCATTCGCATTACCTAAACAACCACCCACTCCCGCCACTGAGCCGCGTCTGAAACCCGACGCGGCCCTGCAAACCCTCGACCTTTCGAAGGACTACGGCGATGGCATGGGGCTCATGACCGAACTCGACCTCGTCATCGGCACGGGCGAACTCGTCATGTTGGTTGGCCCCAACGGCGCTGGAAAGTCAACGTTCCTCGGACTCGCCGCCGGGATGCTCGAACCAACAAATGGTTGGGCGTTTATCGCAGGCAGTCCTGCTGGCACCGTCCATGCGCGCGCTGCCCTCTCGTACCTACCCGACAATCCGGTGTTGTACGACGACCTCAGTCTCGGTGAGCACATCGAATACGTCGCTCGCCTTCACAAAACCGTCGATTGGCAGGACTACGCCGACGACCTTGTCGACATGTTCGGCCTTGGCGACCGCATCGACGATCTTCCGTCACGATTTAGCCGCGGACTCAAGCAGAAAACTGGTCTCATCCTCGGGCTTATCCGTCCGTTCACCGTGATGCTCGTCGACGAACCATTTGTTGGCCTCGACACCCCCGGCCAAGAAACGCTGGTGGAAATTATGAGCGATGTCGTTGACCAGGGCGCAACGATTATTTGTTCGACCCATCAGCTTGATCTCGTTCCCAGCGCAACGCGGTGTGTCGGATTGCGCGACGGAGAACTCGCCTACGACGGCCCCGCTACTGCTGCAAAAATTCGCGAACTCGTCGGCGGCGAATAGAACGTGGCCGAAACGCCCTATCGAAAAGGCATTCTTTCCGAGCCTCTTGATCTCGACGGGGACACACCCCGTTCTCGTCAAAAGCCAGCGGTCATCGCCGCAACTCCCGGCCTTGAAGTTGAAGTCCGAGGCACGCACCTCTGGGGTGTCGTCGTTGAATGCGATTCATCATTCGTCACAATTCGAGATCGTCAAGGACGCGACCACAAGATTCGATTGCAAGATGGCGCGTTCGATGTAAAGGGCCGACAGGTCACCTTGGCTCGACCTAAAGCGTCGAGCACTGCGACTGCATCGCGCACTGCTTCGGGTTCGGTTGCGATGCCTTCTGCGCCGGCCCGCATGGCGCGAGCAAGTCGCCTACTTGTGGAAGGGGTGCACGACGCAGAACTCGTAGAGAAGGTATGGGGAGACGATCTTCGTGTCGAAGGTGTCGTTGTTGAACTTCTTGACGGCGCAGACAACCTGCACGAAATCGTTCGGTCGTTTGGTCCACGAAGCGGACGGCGCCTCGGCGTTCTTCTCGATCATCTCGTCGACGATTCCAAGGAATCACGAATCGCTGCAGGAATCGACCACCCTGACGTCCTAGTTACTGGCCACCCGTACGTCGATATTTGGGCAGCGGTGAAACCTTCAGTTGTCGGCATTGCTGCGTGGCCAGACATTCCCAAAGGTCAGCCATGGAAGGAAGGCATCTGCGCAGCACTTGGCGTCGATGACCCCCGGCTGTTCTGGAAGAAGATTCTCAATTCCGTGTCCTCCTATGCCGACCTGCAACCACCACTAGTGGGCGCCGTCGAGCAACTCATCGACTTCGTTACTGAACCTTCGTAATCGGCCGCCGCTGCCACGGGTAGCGTTCTTCCCATGACCGACTCCGCCGTGACTTACGAACTCCATGACCGCGTCGCCCTCATCACGATCGACGACGGCAAAGCCAACGCAATCAGCCACGTCATCGCTGCAGGTGTCCACGATGCGCTTGAGCGGGCTCGCTCGGAAGCTGGTGCAGTCGTGCTCGCTGGTCGCCCCGGCCGATTCTCTGCAGGCTTCGACCTTTCGGTCATGACCTCAAGCCCAGAAGCGGCGCGAAACCTTCTGAAGGCCGGCGCCGACATCGCTATCGAGATTCACGGATTCCCGATGCCAGTGGTGATCGCGTCGACTGGCCACGCTCTCGCCATGGGCGCAATCTTGCTTATGGCCGCCGACGTGCGCATCGGCGCCGACGGCAACTTCAAGATCGGCCTCAACGAGGTTGCAATCGGGATGCCCGTGCCCAAGTTCGCCGTTGAACTCGCCCGAACCTCGCTTTCCAACGCGGCATTTACCGCGGCGGTGAACCATGCAACCGTGTACGACCCTGCTGGCGCTGTCATTGCCGGCTATCTCGATCAGGTTGTTGCCGACGACGCGGTGCTCACAACCGCACTGGCCCACGCCGCCGACCTTGCTGAACGCCTCGACGCCGATGCATTCGCTCTCACCCGCACCAACTGCCGTGGTGCATCGATTGAACTCATCCGCAGTGGACTCGCTGCCGATATTGCGACCTTTGTCGTGAAAGCCCCCGAAGCCTGATCAATCGTTGCCGAATCACTTCTTCGGAGATGATTGCTTCACGTACTCGGAAGCACCACCATGCGCACTGTGCACAACTGCCATTGCCCCGTACTCGTGCAAAAACCTGTCGGACAACTCCCCCGAAATCTTTTCCAAAGGTTCACGTGCCGATCACCGAGTTCATCTCAAGTTTGCCTAGCAGGCCACAACACTTTGCACACCAGACGGGTTGAGGAGTTCCCAGCCGCTAGGAGTCAACGTGTGCCCACCTATTGCGCGTAGCCTCACTCTTGTGAACGAAACAGATCTCGCACTTGCGACCATCCATCCCGACCGTCAGCTCTCCTTCGAAGGCGCATTTAACTTTCGGGATCTCGGCGGCTACACCACCGTCGATGGGCGAATGGTCAAATGGCGCACACTCTTCCGCGCCGACGCCGTTCACCGTTTACCTGATTCCGAGTTAGACCAACTTGCGGAAATCGGACTGCGAACGGTCGTCGACCTACGCACTGATTCCGAAGTCGATGACGGCCACCTTCACGACCCTCATCGCGGAATTACCCATGTCCATCTCGATGTCCTTGGTCAGGTTTGGAAACCAAGCGAACTTGATGACGACGCAGATGCACGGGTTGTACTCAGCGAACTTTACGTACACATGCTCGATATCGGAGCGCCTGCGCTTTCGGAAGCATTTCGAACCCTGGCTCAGTCGGAAAATCTCCCCGCCGTTTTCCATTGCGCGGCCGGCAAAGACCGAACCGGTGTACTTGCAGCGATGGTGCTCTCCACAATCGGCGTTGCCGACCATGTGATCGTCGCTGACTACGCAATTTCGGGCACGAACATGGCCGAACTCATTGAACGCCTCAAGCGTGACCGGCCCGAAGCGCTCACTGCCATGAACGACCAGCCTTCGGCTTATCTCGCAGCTCCACCTGAAGCGATGGATCGCCTTCTTGCGCATGTAAATTCGGAATACGGATCAATGACCGGTTACGTGAAAAGCATCGGAATTGATTCAGATGTCATCGAGGCACTTGCGTCAGTACTTCTTGATTGACGCGAGTAGTAGGAGTGTCGTTAGCGACGTTTACGAGTAACAACGAGTACGGCAACGAGCGCAACAACAGCTGCAACGATTGCAATTGCCATCTTCGATCGGCCGTTATCAGTCGGTTGCACGACTGGGGCTTTGTTCCAGTCAGCCACTTCTGACGGCGCACGCGGTGCGGTATCGATGAAGATTTTCTCGCCAGCAGTGTCGCCGCCCGAAGTCACTTCACTATCGATGCCCTCGGAGGGAATGGTTACTTCCGACATCGCGTCGAGAAAAGCATCGACTGGTGCTGGACGGTCAGCGGCGGGAACCGGACGATTCCGAGTTTTTTGCGGGTCATACGCCATTGGTTCCTCCGGAGGTTTCGATGGGTGCAGAATCCGTCCGAGCGGACCCAGTCGCACCAGACCGTGCCATCTCGGGGACCACCGCATCAAGCAGGTTGTCGAAGTCCTGGGCTGCGTCGCTTGCACCCTGACGAGTGCCGAGTCCATGGATGGGCAGGGACTGCGCTGATGCTTCAGCGACGGCAGCGCGCATATGCACGGGAGCAAAAACCTGATCGCCATATTGCTCGAGCAACATCGTGTGCCAGTAATGCGCGTCGCGAGTGCGCCCAAGACGGTTGACGGCAACGCCAGCCACTTCGGGACGGCCACCGCGGCGCGCTGCAATGCGAGAGATGGTGAGTTGCACGTTGGCAACTCCGTCTGATGCCCACGCACCTGGTTCAGTCACGATGAGCGCTCGATCTGCGGCGAAAAGTCCGTTGATTGTGAGAAGACCCAACGAAGGCGGGCAGTCGATCACAACGAGGTCGTAGTCATGACCTTCAAGCGCCAGCTGCAAACGGTCTTGTGCGCCGACAGGATCGTTTGCCAGTTGGGGCTCACGAGAGGAAAGTGCCGGAGTGCTGGCGAGCACATCAGGTGCACGACCACCTTCGAGGACCCACGCGGTGGGTACTGCGAGCGAACCAGCTGATCCCGGGCGATCGGCTTCAAGAGCGCTATCGACGGTGGTGGCGGCATCCCAGATTCCAAGGCCAGCAGTGGCATTGGCCTGCGGGTCGAGGTCGACCACAAGCACCTTTTTGCCACGGTTGGCGGCGGCAGAAGCAAGGCCCAAGGTGACCGTGGTCTTACCCACTCCACCCTTTTGGTTCACAACGGCGACGATCGGCATAGCCCAACGCTACGCGTCGAGGGTTCCGTTTCCAGCGATACCGGGGCCAAAAAGGCTGATTGCGAAGGAATAACAACGGCGAAATCGGTGCTGAGACCGTGCATGACCATCACTGAAGGCCAAACCGTCCCCGAGTTCTCGCTCTCCGATCAGGACGGCATCACCATCACATCGGCGCAACTCCGTGGAGGATGGGCTGTCGTCTACTTCTATCCGAAGGACGACACACCGGGCTGACACGCTTCGTCAGGGCGGGTATATGTTCGCAGTTGACAGAAACAGAAAT
>SYBH01000002.1 GCA_005787345.1 Actinomycetota bacterium | reverse complement strand
TCTCTCCAGCAGTTCAGCAAGCGTTGAAAGATGCTCTTCCGCACATCATGGTGATGGACAGCTACGGCGCGTCGGAAACCGGTGCGGGTGGTATGTCCGCTGAAGGCGGAGCACGTCGCTTTCTGGTGTCGCCCGAGTTGCAGGTGCTCGACGAAAACCTCGTTCCCATTCCTCCGGGTTCAGAGCAGATCGGCCAGCTCGCCCGAACTGGTCATATCCCGATGGGGTACTACAAGGACGAAGAAAAGACCGCCAAGACATTTCCGACCGATGCAAATGGCCAACGTTGGTCAGTGCCTGGTGACTCAGCGTCTGTCGATGCCGAGGGCATCGTGACGCTTCTTGGTCGTGGTTCGCAGTGCATCAACACCGGTGGCGAAAAGGTGTATCCCGAAGAGGTCGAAGAAGCGTTGAAGGAATATCCCGGCGTGTACGACGCGCTTGTTGTTGGTGTTCCCGATGAGCGATGGGGTGAACGAGTCGTTGCGGTGGTGCAGCCGCGCGAAGGTCAAAAGCCCACGCTCGAGGATCTGTCGACGCATTGTCGTAATTTTGTTGCGGGCTACAAGGTGCCGCGCGCGATCACCTATGTTGATCAGGTGAAGCGGTCACCCTCGGGTAAGGCCGACTATCGCTGGGCCAAGGAAGCCGCGACCGCCGGAGTGACTGACGTATGAGCGTTGATCTGGGACTCAGTCCCGACCAGGAATCCATCGCAGAACTGTTTGATGGGTTCTTCAGCAATGAAGCTCCACCCGCAGTGGCCCGCGCTGCTGAGCCGCTCGGATTTGATCGAGATCTCTGGAACAAGGTGATCGAACTTGGCGCCCCCGGAATGGGAAGCGCACCTGAGAACGGTGGCGGTGGCGCTTCTCTTGGCGATCTTGTGGTCGTTGCTGAAACTGTCGGCCGATCAATCGCTCCGGTTCCTTTGGTTGATCACCTAGCTGCACTCAGTCTTCTTACTGACGCTGACCTCATCGCCGGTGAAGTAATCGCCGCGGTTGCGGTCCGTCCCGCCGATGACAACGGCATCTGGTCACTGGTGCCAATTGGTGCAGTTGCCGATGTCGTGGTTGGCGTCGATGGCGACGAAACCGTTGTGGTTCGTTCAGCGCCGCCCATGTCGGGTCCTCGCAATCACGGTTCTATGCCTCTTGCCGATCGTTCGGCCCGTGAAGGCGTTCGAACGGTTCTCGGACCAGCATCACTTTTCGAGACCGTCCTCGACCGATGGAAGCTTCTCACCGCTGCCGCCCTCGTCGGTATCGCTGATGCCGCGAAAGATCTTGGCGTTGCCTATGTGAAAGAACGCGAACAGTTCGGTGTTCCTATTGGTTCGTTTCAAGCGGTGCAACACGGTCTTGCTGATCTCCCAGTCGCCATCGACGGCGGCCGTTTACTCACGCACAAAGCAGCGTGGGCGCTCGACAACGTCGTCGACGGTCTTCTCGATTGGGCGAACAACGACATCACCGATGGTCCTGCCCTCGCAACCATGGCACTGCTCTTCGCTGCTGATGCAGCAGTGATGGCGACTGATCGAAGCCTGCATTACCACGGCGGTTATGGATTCGCCGAGGAATACGACATCCAGATGTATTACCGACGTGCGCGCGGTTGGTCTTTGATTCTCGATGACCCGACGACCGTGAGCCTTACGTTGGCCGACCGTCTCTTCGGATCCGTGGAGGGCTGACATGGATTTTTCACTTTCTTCTGAAGTTGTTGAGTTTCGCGACGAAATTCGCAGCATCGTTCGTGAGTTTGTGACACCGGAAATTGCCGATCGCATGCACACCACTGGCGTGTTCGATGCACCGGAACTCAATCTCGAACTTGGCCGTCGCGGCATCCTTGAGCGCGCGTGTCCTGGTCTCGGCAAGGGCGACCCCATCGAGATGTACGTGATGTTCAACGAACTCGAAAAGGCCGGTGCTCCATACGACGGCCTCGCCGTTGCATTGATGATCGCTGCTGTTGTGAACAAGCTCGGCACCGATGAGCAGAAGGAACGCATCATTCCTTCGATCATTTCTGGCGAAGCTCTCGTGTGTATGGGCTATTCCGAGGCCGACTTTGGTTCCGACGTTGCCTCAATTAAAACGCGTGCTGTGAAAGATGGTGACGAATGGGTCATCAATGGTTCGAAGATGTGGACCACGCTTGCGCAGGTTGCCGAGTGGCTGATCCTTCTCACTCGCACAGACCTTGACCTTCCAAAGCACAAGGGCCTGACAATGTTCATCCTCCCGATGAACACTCCGGGCATCACGGTTGAGCCAGTGCACACTCTTGGTACCGAAATTACGAATGCGACTTGGTATGACGATGTCCGTGTTGGCGATGAAGCGGTGCTTGGTGGCGAAAACAGCGGCTGGCGAACCATGACCACCGTGCTCGCGTTTGAACGCGGCGTCATGGGTGGGACCAACGCTGGTGTTCCGTTACTTCGTCATTTCCACGAGTGGGCCGAAGCCAATGGAGTTTTCGACGAACCCACAACTCGTGAGCGCATGACTCGTTCGGTCATCGACATGCAGGTGGCCACACTTCTCACCATGCGTTCAGCATGGATCGCTGCATCCGGTGGCATGCCTGGCCTTGAAGGTTCGATGACCAAAGTGTTTGCGGTTGAGGCCTATCAACGGGCCTCTCGTTGGACCCAGGCCACTGCTGGTCCCGCCGGGCTCCTGCAGTTCCATGAAGAGGGCGCAGCGGGCGAAGGCTTTGTTGAATATGACGCTCGCCACTCGCCCGTGATGTCGATTTACGGCGGCACCTCCGAGATCAATCGGAACAACATCGCCGAGCGACATCTCGGTCTCCCGAAGTCACGCTGACCCGGAAAAAATCTGCCGCCCGACATTGCCCTCTCCCTGTAACGGCGATACGGTGACTCAAGTCACGGCATCGGAAGACGGTGTCGAATCTCAGGAGGCAGCGTTGAGCAACGACGAGCGGTACATCGTTATTTCGGCCGATGGGCATGCAGGGGGGGATATCCCTGACTATCGCCCCTATTTGGAATCGAAGTGGCACGAGGATTTCGATGCGTGGGCGGCCGATTACGAAAACCCGTATGAAGATCTTGAGGGTGACCTCGGTTCTCGTAACTGGGATTCAGCTCGACGAATGGCCGATCTTGAGGCCGATGGCCAAACAGCCGAGATCATCTACCCCAACACGATTCCCCCGTTTTTCCCAAAGACGTCGCTGACGGCGCAGCCTCCTGCAGTCACCAAGGCCGATTCCGATCGGCGATGGGCAGGACTTCAGGCGCATAATCGCTGGCTCGTTGACTTCTGCAATGACTACCCAGGTCGACGCGCCGGTGTTGTGCAGATCAACCTTCATGACGTTGAAAATTCTGTCAAGGAAATTCGCTGGGCCCGCGAGCAGGGTCTCCATGGCGGAGTACTTCTGCCGGGCACTCCTCCTGGAAGTGGTCTCGAGCAACT
>SYBH01000143.1 GCA_005787345.1 Actinomycetota bacterium | reverse complement strand
CTTTGACGAACTCCTCCGAGTCATCGACTCGCTGCAGCTCACCGATGGCTACAAAGTTGCCACTCCGGCGAACTGGAAAGACGGAGACGACGTCATTGTCGTTCCGGCACTTTCTGACGAAGAGGCCACCGAGCGTTTCCCCAAGGGATTCAAGAAGTTGAAGCCCTACCTTCGCATCACCCCTCAGCCCAACCGCTGACAAACCTGCAACCGATGTACCAAAGGGGACGGGCGAGTGCCTGTCCCCTTCACGCGCTGAGGGCCTAGCCTTTCTCCCGTGACAACGACCACTTCTTCCCCCGCCGATACGTCAACTGCTGCTCATACCGAGAGCGTCACCAAGGTCTACGGAGCCGGCGACACGCTCGTCACCGCCCTCGACAACGTGAGCGTTTCGTTCGAGCGCAGCAAGTTCACCGCCATCATGGGCCCGTCCGGCAGCGGCAAATCAACCCTCATGCATTGCGTTGCCGGTCTCGACACCATCAATACAGGGCGGATCTTCATTGGCGACGTCGACCTGAGCGGCTTGAACGATAAGCAGCTCACGCGTATGCGCCGCGACACGATCGGTTTCGTTTTCCAAGCATTCAACCTCGTGCCAACACTGACCGCTCTCGAAAACATCACGCTTCCGATGGATCTCGCCGGTCGCGCTCCTGATCAGGAATGGCTTGACACAGTTGTCGCCACCGTCGGACTTGGGGATCGCCTCTCTCATCGCCCCAGCGAACTTTCTGGCGGACAGCAACAGCGCGTCGCTGTGGCTCGCGCACTCGCAAGTCAGCCCGCAATTATTTTTGCCGACGAGCCCACCGGCAATCTCGATTCTCGTAGCGGTTCAGAAATTCTTGAATTCATGCGCACCGCCGTTGACAAATTCTCGCAAACGATCGTGATGGTGACTCATGATCCGCTTGCCGCGAGTTACGCCGACCGTGTTGTCTTTCTCGTCGACGGCAAAGTCGTTGACGACTTGCAATCGCCCACCACAGATTCGGTGATCGATCGCATGAAGAACTTCGGAGCCTGACGTGCTGAAAGTGACGTTACGTGGGCTCATGGCCCACAAGGTTCGTCTCATCGCGACTGCTGTCTCAGTGCTGCTCGGCGTTGCGTTCATGTCGGGAACCCAGGTGCTTACTTCAAGCGTCAGCGCGAGCTTCGACAAAGTATTTGCTGACGTTTACGCATCAATCGATGTCGTTGTTCGTTCATCCAACGAAGTCGATACCCCATTTGGTCCGGAGCGGACACGAATCTCTGAAGCGGTGCTTCCCACTGTCAGCGGTGTCGCTGGAGTTGAAGCGGCCGAGGGGCAGGTTGTCGGTCAAATCAGAGTGCTCGACAAAGACAATCAGCCATTAGTGGCGGCACAAGGCCCGCCGAACTTCGGCCTCAACTGGCTTACGTCTCCAGCGCTCAATGGCTGGACCATTGTCGACGGAGCGCCACCTGTTGCCGCTAACGACATCGTTCTTGACGTAAAGAGCGCAAAAGACGGGAAGTACGCGGTTGGCGACACGGTCAACGTGTCTGTCACCAATGGCGTGCAGCCGTTCAAGGTCGCTGGCATCGCGAAATTCGGAAAACTTGAAACTTGGGGCGGTGCACAGGCCGCTCTGTTTTCCACCACCACTATTCAGACTCTGGTCGGCGAACCTGGGATGTACGACTGGATTTCCGTTGCAGGCCAAAACGATGAATCACAGACCCAACTGAGTGACGAGATCTCAAAAGTTATTCCAGCAGGAACTGAAGCAATTACCGGAGCAGAATTCACAGAAGAAAGTCAGAGCGCTTTCCAGAAGATCATCGGAATCTTCAGCACATTCCTCTTGGTATTTGCGCTCATCGCATTGTTTGTTGGTTCCTTCATCATCTACAACACCTTCTCAATCATCGTTGCGCAGAGAACTCGCGAGCTGGCGCTACTCCGTGCCGTCGGGGCGAGCCGCGGCCAGGTGTTGCGATCAATCGTCCTCGAAGCCTTCTTCGTGGGGCTTACCGCTTCCATCGTCGGTGTCGGTTGCGGAGTCCTATTGGCGATTGGACTCAACACGTTGATGCAGTCGATTGGCTTCTCGGGCCCCGATACGCCCATCGTTATCCCGCCAGTTGCAGTCTTCGTTTCCCTGCTTGTGGGAACAATCATCACCCTTGTATCTGCTCTCTTCCCAGCGCGTCGCGCGGCAACGGTTCCTCCGATCGCCGCAATGCGCGATGTCGCCGTGGATCGCACCGGCGCATCGAAGCTCCGTGTCGCATTCGGACTCATTCTTCTCGCACTTGGTGCATTCATGCTTTGGTTCGGGCTCAATGGCAATTCCGATTCCGGCCTTCAGATTATTGGTGGCGGAGCATTCTTCGTCTTCATTGCACTAGCTGTCGTAGGCCCAGTTATCGCAACGCCGTTTGCCAGTGTTCTTGGGTGGCCGCTTCAGAGGGCGAGTCGAATCACCGGGCGCCTCGCACGCGAAAACGCCATGCGAAACCCGCGTCGAACATCAACCACAGCCTCCGCCCTCATGATCGGGATCGGCCTTGTTGGCTTCATCGCAGTAACTGCTGAGTCAGTGAAGGCCTCCACCGTTGACGCGATCAATCAATCAGTCACCGGCCAATACGTGGTGACTACAGAAAGTTTCGGCCCAACCGCACTCCCACAATCAATGTCTTCCGACCTTGACCAAGTGCCGGGAGTTCGTGTTGCCGCCGGCATTAGCGCAACATTCGCCAATATCAACGACTCCGGCAAAATCATTCTCGCAGTTGATCCAGATGCGATCTCGCAGGTCATCGACTTCACCGATGTTGACGGATCCTTCGATTCGCTCGGAGTTGGCGAGATTGCGGCTTCGGAGAAACTCGCAGAAGACAAACAGCTCAAAATCGGCGATCCAGTCCAATTGGTCTTTCTTCAGGGTGGAGCCACGACCCTGAAGCTCACTTCGATTTACACAACCGAATTCCCCATTCAAGGTCCGGGCTGGATTATCTCTACCGATCAATTCAATACGTTGGTGCCGCCTTCGCAGCAAACGTATTCCGCGATTTACATCAAACTCGACGACACCTCTGCCGCTGGCGTCAATGCGGTACTTCCAGGGCTCAAAGCGGTAACTGACACCGTCCCGGGCGCCAAACTTCAGAACCTGGACGAATACAAAAAGGCTCAGACCGATCAGGTCAACCAATTCCTCCAAATCGTGTACGTCCTGCTGGCGCTCGCCCTCATCATCGCAATCGTTGGAGTGGTCAACACGTTGCTGTTGTCGGTCTATGAACGAACTCGCGAACTTGGCCTCCTTCGTGCGGTGGGCATGAGCCGTCGCCAAGTCCGTTCAACGATTCGCCTCGAGTCAGTAATCATCAGTTTGATGGGCACGCTCATTGGCCTCGTCATCGGAATCGTTTTTGGATGGGCGCTCGTGACTGCGCTAGCCGATGAGGGCATCACGTCGTTCGCGATTCCGTGGAGTCAGTTGTTCATCATCGTCATCATCGCGATCTTTGCTGGTGTTGGGGCTGCGCTCTATCCCGCACGCCGGGCAGCACGTCTCGACGTTCTCCGAGCGATCTCGAGCGACTGATGGCACACGATCCAGCACGCCTCGAACCCGAGATCACCACGTTCCTCACCGAACGTCATTTGGCGTCACTCACAACAATGCGCGCTGACAACACACCGCATGTGGTTGCCGTTGGATTCACCTGGGATTCTGACGAATCGCTCGTGCGCGTCATCACGTGGGCGGGAAGTCGCAAAGCTCGCAACGTTGCTGAGCGTCCCGGATCCCCGGCAGCCGTCTGTCAGGTTGATGGAGGGCGTTGGCTTTCGCTCGAAGGCACAGCGACCGTGACCAGCAATCCCGAACGAGTTGCGATAGCCGTCTCTCGCTACGCCCAGCGTTATCGGGAACCAAAACAACGCGACGACCGTGTCGTCATCGAGATCGCAATTACCCGGATTATGGGTCGGGGCTAACGACCCGTGGTCTTGAGCCACACCCGCCGTAGACTCCCGCTATGGCCGTGAACAAACAACGCGAATGGCATCCCGCTTTCGAGGAATATTGCGAGGCCATTTTTGAGTTGCGCGAAGACGAGGTCGATGTCATCCAAGCGCGTATAGCCGATCGTCTTGAAGTCTCTCGACCCGCGGTTTCGGAGATGATCCGTCGCATGGAAGGTGCGGGCCTCGTCGAAATCAACAGCGGCGTCATTCGCCTACTTCCCGATGGTCACGCGCTTGCCGAAACCGTTGTACGTCGCCATCGTCTCGCCGAACGTTTCCTTACCGACATGCTCGGTCTTTCTTGGGCAGAGGCCCACGACGAGGCCGGCCGCTGGGAACACGTCATCTCCCCAACCGTCGAAGTGGCCATGATGCGCGCGCTTGGCGATCCCACCACCTGCCCTCACGGAAACCCAATTCCTGGCACCGACTACCAGCCGCCCTCCGCGGTCACGCTCGACATGCTTGCCGTCGGACAGTCCTTCACGGTGTCTCGCATCCCAGAGGAACTCGAGTTCACACCCGGTCTCCTCGATTTTCTCGAGACTTCCTCACTGCTGCCCGGCCGTTCGGGGACGGTCACAGCAATTGCTTCAAAGGGCATAACTGTGGTGGAGATCGATGGCCAGACCGTCGAAATCAATCAATTCGCAACACAGCGAATTCTCGTCACAGCCGCCTAGAAGATCTCAATCCAGTAACGACGTAGGCAGATCGTCTTCATGAACGATTGCCAGGCGCTTCGTGGCCCGAGTGAGTGCGACGTACAACGCTCGGTTGCCTTGAGCTTGTTCGGCAACAATGAGCGACGGCTCGACCACAATCACTGCATCGACTTCGAGGCCCTTTACGAGTCCGACTTCAACAACGGTGACGCGATGTTCGAGACCATGACGAGTGGCGCGGCCAAACGCGATTCCCGCCGCTTCGAGACCATCGCAGACTTCATCGATGATTGATGACGCGCATACGACTGCAACCTGACCAGGATCAACTGCAGCGCGTTCAACTCGAGCCACCGCAGCAACCGTTTCTGCCAGACAGCCTGGCTCCGCTCGCTGGATGACTGGTTCGGCTCCGTCTTCACGAACTGAACGCGGCGGACGTAGATCGGGAGCAGCCCACCGAAGTACCCGCGCCGCGAGTTTCATGATTGGCGCTGGAAGGCGATAACCAAGCGTGAGTTCGTTTCGGCGGGGTTCACGCTTGGCCGGTAGGAGCGAAAGAATTTCGTCCCAGGATTCGTGCGCCCACTGGCCGGTGGCCTGAGCAATGTCGCCGACAACAGTCATCGAGCCATTCAGCGAGCGACGCTCGAGCATGCGCAGCTGCATTGGCGAAAGATCCTGCGCTTCATCAACCACGATGTGGCCGTAGGTACGAATTTCGTCGTCATCATTTGCTTCGCCGTGGCGGCGACGGCGGGGCTTCGGCCCAAGCAACGAGCGGGCCTCGTCGAGCAAAGGAGCGTCGTCGTGAGTCCAGTCGATTTCGCCAATCGATTCGGAACGCTCGCGATACAGCGACTGCCATTCGGCTTCTGACAACAACGTTCCCGCAGCATTGCGCAACAACCCGCGCGCACCGAAGAGGTCGTGCAGGAACTCCGCAGGAGAGAGGGTCGGCCACATCCATTCGAGAGCTTCGCGAATGGCGGGATCTCGACGCAGGCGTTCACGAACTTCAGAGGCAGCAATTTCCCCTCGACCGGAAAGTGCGAGTTCGGCATAGAGCTCGTTTTCAACGTACTTACGCGCTGGATTGTGGCGGCGATAGCGCCGACGAGCATCGGAAATGATCTGTGCGCTTCGCGAGCGCGAGACCGTAAGGCGTTGCAAACCGTAACCAATGACCAAATCTGAACGTAATGATCGTTGACGATCGCGAATAGCTCGCGAAAGGTACGACACCATTCGCGGGTCGCCCTTCACGCGAGATGTAAGCCCCACGTCGTAATGGCGAATGCTCACGTCGGGAACAAGATCGGCAAGCACAGCGAGTTCAACGCCGGCTTCACCGAGCGATGGAAGTACTTGTTCGATGTAGCCAAGGAACAAACGGTTTGGACCAATAACGAGAACGCCTTGGCCTTCGAGTGGGAATCGATGCGTATAGAGCAAGTACGCAGCGCGATGCAGTGCAACCACGGTCTTACCCGTACCCGGCCCGCCCTGAACAACAAGAACTCCCGGAAGCGGAGCGCGAATGATTTCATCCTGCTCGCCCTGAATCGTTGCGACGATGTCGCCGAGGCGACCCGTGCGAGCCGTTTCGAGTGCCGTGAACAACGCACCTTGGCCGCGAACAACTTCGCCGGCCTCAATTTCTCCGACGGGCATACCCAAGCTCGCCAGGGTTGCCCCGAAGAGTTCATCTTCGACACCCAACAATCGACGGCCGCGAGTTGCGAAATGGCGTCGCCGGGCCAGCCCCATCGGTTGCCGGCCGGTTGCTCGGTAGAACGGTTCGGCGACTGGCGCGCGCCAGTCGACAATGACCGGATCCTGCGCCGAATCACTGACTGCAATCCGACCGATGTAGAAGCTCTCCATCTGTTCATCAGGAGATTCGGCTTCGCGATCAATACGACCGAAGCACAAAGCCGCATCTCCTAACTGGAGTTGGGTCAGACGGTTGAAAACGGTTTCGTGGATCACTTCGCGCTCAAAGCGCGCCTGCTCAGTGCCACCTCGACCAACCTCGACCATCGACGTCAGGCGAGACGCGGCCTGCCGCGACAGTTCAAGACACGCATAGGCGTGATCGATATAGGCCTGTTCGGCATCGAGATCGGGGTGTGGGGCCATGGGCTCGGTCTGAGAAGTGAGAGTCCTTCGTCGAACCGCTGGAAATCTCCAGCGGGGCTCAGAAGGGGGTTCTTCACTTTAGCGGCCCCCCGCCGATTGACCTCAGGCCGCCGGATTCTCCCTACCGAGGCCTTATCGGTAGCGTGGCCCCGTGACCGATGCAGCCACCTCCCCTCTTCCGCCCTTTCTGCGCGCCTGCCGCGCCATACCCGGCGGACCTGGCGATCGCGTGCCGGTGTGGTTTATGCGCCAGGCCGGTCGATCGCTTCCCGAATATCGATCCATCCGCGGATCGGGCAGCATTCTCGACGCCATCGCTGATCCCGAGCTTTCCGCCGAGATCACCATGCAGCCAGTGCGGCGCTACGACGTCGACGCCGCCATTCTTTATTCCGACATCGTCGTGCCCGTTGCCGCAATTGGTTTCGGCGTCGATGTCGCCCCTGGCATTGGGCCCGTCGTTGAGCGGCCGTTCACTCGGGCCGCCGATCTCGAACGGCTCCGGCCACTCGACCCCGAGGCCGACACGCCCTATGTGCTCGAAACTGTGCGCATCCTCGCTCGTGAACTTCCCGTTCCGTTGATTGGTTTCGCCGGCGCACCGTTCACCGTTGCGAGTTATTTGATTGAAGGTCAACCGTCGCGCACCTACACGCGAACCAAAGCTCTGATGTACGGCGATCCCAACCTTTGGCACAAGTTGATGGAACGACTTTCCGATCTCGCCATTGTTTCATTGCGTTCGCAAATTGAGAACGGTGCTGTTGCATTGCAGATCTTTGATTCATGGGCCGGGACCCTGAGTGCTCCTGACTACGAGAAATTCGTTCTTCCTCATAGCCAACGAGTGTTTGCAGAAGTCGCTGACCTCAACGTGCCCCGAATTCATTTCGGTGTTGGAACGGGCGAGTTGCTCGGCCTCATGGCCAAGGCTGGCGCCGATGTCGTCGGCGTCGATTGGCGAGTTCCACTTGATGTCGCTCGCACACGCGTGCCGGCAAACATTGCGCTTCAAGGAAACCTTGATCCTGCGCTTGCGTTTGCGCCGTGGGATGTTGTTGCGGAAGCGACTCGCGATGTTCTGCGCCGCAATGCCGGCAACCCTGCACATATCTTCAACCTTGGTCACGGCGTCATGCCCGAAACAGACCCAACCGTTCTTGAGCGCGTCGTCGAACTTGTTCATAACGAAGGTCGCTGCGATGGAGTTGCATCATGAGTGCTGAACCAAAACTTGGTCTCGTCGTAATGGCCTACGGAACGCCACGTACGACCGAAGATATTGAGCCGTACTACACACATATCCGTCGTGGCCGAGCGCCAGAGCCACAACAGCTCGCCGATCTCATTTCTCGTTACGACGCCATCGGCGGCATCTCGCCACTAGCCAGTCTCACCGAGGCACAGCGCGCTGCGCTCGAATCCGCGCTTGAGTCGCGGATGCCTGGTGCATGGAACGTGGTGCTCGGGCAGAAGCACGCCACTCCATTCATTGAAGATGGTGTCGCCGAACTCGCCGATGCCGGTATAACCGAGGCCGTTGGATTGGTGCTCGCTCCGCATTTTTCAGGCTTCAGCGTGGGCGAATACCAGCGCCGCGCTGCCGAAGCGGGTATCGAGCGTGGACTCACCATGCACGGCATTAACAACTGGCACCTCGAACAGGCCTATCTCAATTTCCTCACTGCCGCCGTTCGCGATGCGCTCACTGAACTTCCTGAACGCACGACAGTGCTGTTCACCGCCCATTCGCTTCCGGAGCGAGTGTTGGAAAATGATCCATACCCCGACGAACTCGCAGCAAGCGCCACATATGTCGCCGAACAACTCGGACTCAAAAGTTGGTCGCTCGGTTGGCAAAGCGCGGGCCGCACGCCAGAACCATGGCGCGGTCCTGACATTCTTGAGGAACTTCAACGCATCGCCACTGAAGGATCAGCCGATGGCGTGCTGGTGTGTGCACAAGGCTTCACCGCTGACCATCTCGAAGTTCTGTACGACCTCGATATCGAAGCCGCAAAGGTCGCAACCGACCTTGGGCTTGCATTTGGGCGCACCCGTTCGCTGAATGCTGATGAGGTCGTTATGAACGCACTCGCCGATCTCGTCGTCGCTCAGATTCAATGACAAACCGTCGACGTGTCGTCGTTGTCGGAGCCGGCATCACCGGTCTGACTGCGGCGTTCACGTTGGCAACGCAACGGCCCGACATCGACGTCGTTGTTGTTGAAGCCAGCGAGCGCGTCGGCGGGAAGATTCTCACCACGCCATTTGCAGGTCGGCCGGTCGATTGCGGAGCCGACGCGTTTCTCGCGCGAGTTCCTGAAGCGCTTGATTTGTGTCGGGAACTCGGCCTCGACACGATCCTCACCTCACCTTCCCAGAAGTCGGCTTACGTATGGGTCAACGGCGGCCTCAACCGATTGCCCGCCGGTCTTGTTCTTGGCGTTCCCACCGACCTTGATGCACTCGCTACTTCTGGAATCGTCAGTTCAGAAGGGATTGCGCGCGCGGCTGAGGACCTCACTCGTACTGAATGGATCGACAGAGCCAATGGTTCTGACCCCAATGGCGCCGATGATCAATCAGTTGGCGAACTTATTCGAGCTCGTCTTGGCGATGAAGTTCACGAGAAGTTGGTGTCACATCTTCTCTCTGGCGTGAACGCAGGCGATGCCGATCATCTCAGTCTCGCGGCGGGTGCTGCACAGATCGCAGTGGCTGCTCGTAAGTCACCCAGCCTCATCACTGCGCTGCGTGAGCAAACGACCGCGGCACAGCACCACCCCGACGCGCCGGTCTTCCACGGCATCCCGGTGGGCACTCAGACACTCACCGATCTGATCCTCGCCCGACTCACACAAGCCGACGTGCCCGTTCATCTTTCATGCCCTGTTTCCTCCATTGCACCCACTAGCGGCGGTTGGACAGTGACAACGCCGCTCGGCGCAATCGCCGCCGACGAGATCATCCTTGCGACTCCCGCGCACCCGACCGCACGCCTCCTCGAGTCAATCGCCCCCGAGACCGCTGGCGATCTCGCATCAGTTGAGTACGCATCTGCCGCCATGGTCAGTCTCGCCGTTTCGAAAAAATCCCTCGGTATTCCGCTCGATGCCAGTGGCTTTCTGGTGGCCCAGACCGATCCGCTGCCCACCCTCACCGCGTGTTCTTGGGCATCGGCCAAGTGGGCCCACCTCGACGATCCCGAGGTGGCCATCCTTCGCATCTCTGCCGGCAAACACGGCGATACCCATGCTCTTGATCTCGACGATTCCTCGCTCGTTGAAGCCCTTGGTATCGACCTCGACACCACGATGGGAATCACTGCCCCACCAATCGAATCGCGAGTGACTCGCTGGATTGATGGGCTTCCGCAGTACCGACCTGGTCATCCGGCCCGAATCGCAGCATGGCGCGCCGGGGTGAGCGACGAAGCTCCCGGCATCCACCTCGCTGGTGCCGCCTATGACGGTCTTGGTCTCCCGGCGTGTATTCGTCAGGGCCGCCAGGCCGCTTCCAGCATCGCCTGAGCAACCGTTCTGCACCGAGCGATCTCAAATGACATCTCATTCCGCCCGACTGTGACATAAAATCTCATCGGTATTTCCCCTGTTCAGAGCGGTTTTGCTACAGAAATATTGCGGATGCGTTGCGAGACTGCGATGAAACCGCAACACTTTCGTAACAATGAGCACGAACCCCCTTGGCCGGATCCGCCTCGTTTCTTCCCTGACCCTCGTCCCCGTCATGGTGGTCGCCCTTCTCACCTTCGGGCTCTGGGTTCACCCAAGTTCGACCTCAGCGCTTCCCGCCACTTCACCAGTCGCTGAGGTCTCCTTCCTCCCGATCGTGGCCACCGAGGATCTCGCCAGCACCAAGCCCATTCCTGAAAGCGGTCCGGCGCTGACTGCCGCCGTTTGGCGCATGGCGATCGGCCAGGCCGTTGTCGACGCTGGCGAAACCAAGCTTGGCGCGCCCTATGTGTATGGCGCCGGCGGCCCCAACGCCTTCGATTGTTCCGGATTCACTCGCTGGGCCTGGATGCAGCTTGGCGTTGAACTCCCGCACAACTCCGGCGCCCAATGGGCTGGCGTCGAACGCATTGCCCTCGATCAACTCGAATCCGGCGACCTCGTCTTCAATTGGGGTCCCGGCGGCGGACCGCCCGGCCATGTTGGGATCTACGTTGGCGACGGCATGATGATTCACTCACCGAACAGCTCAGGTGTGGTGCGCTATGACTCCATCAACTGGTGGACTGGCGCAACAACTGCAGCTGGAAGGGTTCGATGACCAACACATTGCGAAGCATTCGCCGAGGGCCGACAACGCCCGAACGCCTGCTCGTACTCATTCCTGGTTATGGCGATAGGCCCGAGCCGTTCCTTGATCGCGCGTCAATGTTTGATCCGAACGAGCAATGGCTGGTCATTGTCGTCGAACCACAAACACCAAGCGAGCGCGGCCCCTACTGGTACGACGTCGATGAAAACGGTCCCGACCCCGATGCTCTTGCATCAGCGCTCACTGCTATCGATTCGTTGTGTGCCGCGCTGCTCGCCGAAACCAAACTCAGCCAAGATGAACTCGTGATCGCTGGATTTTCTCAAGGTGGCGCACTTGCACTCGCACACCTTGTTGATCCCACTTCTACGGTGACTCCGCGCGCTGTTGCCGCTCTCGCGTCTTACCTTCCGAGTCGCAATCAAGAACTGATTGATCTTTCTCGCGCGTCACAACGGCCTGTCCTCTTCGCCCATGGCGAGGAGGACGAGCTCGTCGAACCAATCCGAGGTCGTTCAGCATCAAAGGCACTCCATCGTGCCGATGCAGTCATCACTTGGGTCGAGGTAAACGGTGGGCACCGCTTCGACACGCCTCTCGCCAGCGAATTGGCAGCATGGCTTGATGCGCTTTCCCGGGGTGAACTCCCGCACGCTCCCCCGATCTGACCAACACCCATCTCGGCGGTAAGGATGAAGGTCTCGTAACGAGAACGGACTGTTGATGACTCCCGATCCCCCCGCAGACACTTCAGGCGAGAAACCAAAGCCCGACATTTATGCGCGCATCATGCGTTTTGCGCCGCTCTACGTCATCGTCTTCTGCATCGGCATTCTTGTTCTTGTTGCGTTTATTCGTCCGTTCAAGTCCCCAGAACCCACACTGCTGTTTCGTTCTGAACTTGTTGGAGCAGCAAACGATCCAACCGGGGCGTACTTCCTTCTACAAAACGCTGGCGGTTCTGACACCTTGATTGGCGCCTCTTCAACTGCGGCCGCTTCGGTCGTGCTGCAAATCATCGACCCCACCACAACCACCAGCACTCCTGAAGCCGCTTCGATTGGTGGGACCTACATGACGGTAGAACGCATCGATATCCCTGGTTTCACCGATATGAAGTTCATCCCGGGAGGCAACCAGCTACTCCTGAGCGGACTCACTTCCCCGCTGACCATCGGCCAAAAGATTCCGATCACTCTGCAATTCGAGCGAGCCGGCGCCATCACCATCGAGGCAGAGGTCCAGCCCTACACCGTCATCGCCGACCGCATTCTGCCGCCGCGCCTAAAGCTTCAAGGGCAGTAACCCCCAAGAATCGTTGAGGCCCCCCGGACTCGGTTTGCGAAACCTGCCGAACTCCTCCATAATGAGAATGCTTCTCATTCCCACTATGGAGTCACCATGACCCGCACACCGTCCTTGCCCACACCTCATAAGCGCTCTGCAACCTTTGCGTTGCTGGCCCTCCTCTCCGTACTGGGACTTCTCGCCTCATGCGGAAGTGACTCGAAAGACACCACATCATCAACATCGACAGTCATCGACTCGAATCGACCACTCGTGATTGCGACCACGCCAATCCTCGGCGACCTTGTCCGTCAGGTGGGTGGCGACGAGGTCAACGTTGAGGTCCTTATTCCACTCGGCGCTGACCCGCATGATTTTGAACCTTCGGCAGCACAGGCCGCGCGATTGCGAGACGCCTCGTTGATCGTGGCGAACGGTCTCGGGCTCGAGGAACGTCTCGAGTCAGCGCTTGATGGGGCAGAAAAAGATGGCGTGCCCGTTTTCGAGGTAGCCGAACAACTTGATCCGCTCGCCCTCGGACTCGATGAGAAAGAGGAACACTCCGAAGAAGAGGATGAACACGGCCACGCAGAAGAAACACCCGCCGAAAAAGAAGAAGACGGTCATGGCACCGAGGATCCCCATGTTTGGTTGGATCCAGAACGGATGGCCACAGCGGCATCTCTTGTCGCAACCCAACTCGCAGCAACAACCGGACTCGATGCCGCGCCATTCCAGCAACGAGCAGCAACCTACGCCGATGCCGCTCGTGCCGCTGAAACCGAAGCGCGCGCACTCCTTGCCGGACTGCCCGCCGACCAGCGCAAACTCATAACGAATCACGACGCCCTCGAATACTTCGCCCAACGTTTCAACCTCGAGGTCATCGGGACGGTCATCCCCGGAGGTTCGACTCTGGCCGAACCCAGTGCTGCTGACCTCAGCGACCTTGTCACACTCATCAAAGCGAACAATGTGAAGGCGATCTTCTCGGAAAGCACCGTTTCTTCGAAACTGATCGAATCGCTCGCCCGCGAAGTTGGCTCTCAAGTCAGCGTGGTCGAGCTTTCCACCGACACACTTGGTGAGCCGGGAAGCCCGACGGCGACCTACCCCGGTCTCATCGTCACAACTGCTCGCCTTATCGCCAATGGACTCAGCGGACGCTGAAGATCCTGCTTCCAACGAATGCAGGCTCTAGCCTCCGAGGACTGTGGATTGGCTGACCGAACCCTTTCAGTATGAGTTCATCCTGCGAGCACTGCTCGCAGGATCTCTCGCTGCAATCGCGTGCTCGCTAATCGGCACGTGGGTCGTGATTCGCGGCATGTCGTTCATGGGTGATGCGCTTGCCCACGGAGTGCTTCCCGGTATCGCAGTCGCGTTCATCATCGGTATCGACATTGCAATTGGCGCGTTTGTCTCGGCCATCGTGATGGTGATTGGCATCAACCTGGTAAATCGATCTTCAAAGCTGTCGACCGATACGGGCATCGGGCTGCTCTTTGTTGGCATGCTTGCGCTCGGTGTTGTCATCATTTCTCGCACCCGTTCATTCTCCGGAGATCTCACGTCGTTCCTCTTCGGCTCCGTATTGGGTGTAACGGACCCTGACATCTGGCTTCAGTCCGTGGCTGCCGTATTCACGTTGGTCGCCGTTATTACATTCCACCGTTTGTTTTTGGCGCTTTCGTTTAATCCAGAAAAAGCCGCCACCCTCGGAATGCGTCCGCGCCTTGCTCACTTCGCAATGCTCACGCTCATCGCCATCGCCATCGTCGCATCGTTCCGAACTGTGGGAACACTTCTTGTGTTCGGCCTACTCATTGCGCCACCAGCGACAGCTGCACTTCTCGTTCGTCGCGTTCCCGCAATGATGGCCACCGCGTGCTTCATCGGCGTTGCATCAATCTTTATTGGACTACTCATCACCTATCACTTCGACACGGCCGCGGGCGCAACGATGGCTGGCACCGCAGTCGGGATCTTCTTTGTTGTGCTTGCGCTTCGAGAACTCGCGCTTCGCATTGGTCGTCGGACGCAACTACAACACGTCTAGCTCAATGATTGATCCGCGCACTCTGCGAGCCATTCTCCGAGCTGTTATCGCAGGACTCTGCCTCGCCGCTTCGGTTCCTCCCTGGGGCTGGTGGCCGCTTGCATTTCTCGGCATCGCGATGTGGGATCGACTGTTGCGCAACGCGAAACCGCGAGCTCGCATGCTCCGCTCCATCGTGTTCGCCGCTGCGTGGTTCACTCCGTCGATGTTGTGGATGGTTGATCTCACTGCTCCCGGGTACGTCATTGCCATCCTGGTCTTCAGTCTCTACGTAGGTGTTGCGGGACTTGCAGTGCCAGGACGTGCCTCATCTACATGGGTGCGGTGGCTTGCCCTTCCCGCCGCGTTCACGTTGGCCGAAGCCGCTCGGTGCACGTTTCCCTTTGGTGGAGTTCCACTCGCAACAACCGCTATGGGTCAGGCAAGCGCTCCACTTGGCCAGATTGCCCGCGTGCTCTGTGCCGTTGGGGTGACATTCACGGTCGCCGTCATTGGCGTTGCGTTGTCAGCGGCATGGGAACGACGTCACGTCGTTGCCGCCGCCGCGCTCGCCGGGGTTATTGCGCTTTGGCTCGCTGCAATCGTCGCACCGACTGGCCATGACATTCGCACCATCAACGCCGCAGTTGTTCAGGGCGGCGGACCACAAGGAACGCGCGCAAGTGAAACTGATCCCCGCGATGTCTTTGATCGACATGTCGAAGCCACTTCGCTGGTCACGAAACCAGTCGACCTCGTTGTTTGGCCCGAAAACGTTGTTGCCGTTGACTCACTACTTACAACTGCAAGAGAAAACGCTGAGCTCTCTGCTTTGGCCAAAAAACTCAACACCACTCTTGTCGCCGGAATTACAGAGGATCTCGATTCATCAAGCTTCGCAAACGCGTCGATTGTCTATCTCCCAGATGGCAGCACCGGAGAGCGATACGACAAGGTCCGTCGCGTTCCGTTCGGTGAATATGTTCCCCTTCGTTGGCTCATTGAAAGCGTTGCCGGTTCAAACACCGGCATTCCTGTTCGTGAGGCTCGAGCTGGCACTGAACCAGCGATCGTCCGCACGCCTGCCGGCGACTTGGCAATCGCCATTTCTTGGGAAATCTTCTTCACTAATCGAGGACGAGACGGTGTACTGCAAGGTGGGCAGATTCTCCTTAATCCCACCAACGGTTCGAGTTACTGGCTCACTCAGGTGCAAACGCAACAAGTTGCTTCAAGTCAACTCCGCGCAATTGAAACTGGTCGTTGGGTTCTACAAGCCGCTCCAACTGGTTTCTCCGCAATCGTCAATCCTTCAGGAGACGTTGTGGAGCGAACGTCAATTTCGGAACAAGCAGTACTACAACAAGACGTCATGCTCCGATCGGGCGACACGATCGCAACCGCCATTGGTCCGATGCCCATCATTTGGTTATCTGGGATCCTGCTCGCACTCTCTTGGTGGTTCGCGACCAATCAGTTCCAAGTCATACGTTCGAGACTCAAACCTCGACAAGCGTGACTGACCCCATCGACTACGTCGACCAAAACTCCCGTTCCACCCTCTAAATGACTGCTCTCACCCAGATAGTCTCGCCCCGATAGGGCCTGTGGACAACGATCTAGCCCTGTCTTGACCTTTGTCAAGATTCCCGACGAAACTTGACGACCCATGTCTCCCCGCCCCGAATCCTCCGGGCGCACCGATCTTGCCGCTGACGGCGAGCTCCCCCTGCGCATTGCTTTCCTTACCTACCGAGGAAAGCCCCATGTCGGCGGTCAGGGCGTGTACACCCGGCACCTCACCAAGGCCCTCGTTGATCTCGGCCATGAGGTCGAGGTCTTGGGCGGTCAGCCGTACCCAATTCTTGATCCCCGGGTGCCACTCGTAGAACTTCCTAGCCTCGATATTTACAACGATGCGTATCCGATGCGCCTGCCGTTGCCATTTGAAATCAAGAACCTCGGCGATGCCATCGAAGTCGGCAGTTTCATGGCCGGATCATTCCCCGAGCCCCTTGCATTCAGTTTTCGCGCTTGGCAGCACCTACGCACTCGAGTTAACGAATTCGATCTCGTCCAGGACAACCAGTGCCTTGGCTATGGCTTGCTCGGCATGGAACGTGACGGGCTCCCAGTCCTGGCCACGATCCACCACCCCATCACCGTCGATCGTCGTCTTGAGATGGAACACGCCGAGACTGCATGGAAGCGATTCTCGAAGGGCCGCTGGTACGGCTTCACCAAAATGCAAACTCGTGTCGCATCACGTATGCCTCGTGTCATCACGGTGTCGCAGAACTCTCTTGCAGACATTCATGCTGATCAGAACGTTCCGCTCGATCGACTTCACGTTGTTCCCGTTGGCGTTGATCAGGAATTGTTCAAACCGATCCCCAGCGTTCAGCGCATTCCTGGCCGCCTCATCACTACTGCGAGTGCTGACGTCACAATGAAGGGCTTGCGTTATCTCCTTGAGGCAATCGCCAAACTTCGCACCGAACGTCACATCGAACTCGTCGTTATCGGTCGCCTCAAAGAAGGCGGACCTTCGGCTCGCATTATCGACGAACTCGGACTTCGAGACGCAGTCACCTTCATCACGGGTGTGCCCGAAGAGCGCATCATTGAGCTCTACTCCGAAGCTCAGGTCGCTGTCGTTCCTTCGCTGTATGAAGGCTTCTCCCTTCCCGCCATTGAAGCCATGAGCTGCGGCGTTCCGCTTGTTGCCACCAGCGGTGGTGCGCTTCCTGAAGTTGTTGGAAACCACAACGAAACTGCACTCGTCGTTCCCCCCGGCGACAGCGAAGCCCTTGCGGCGATGCTGCGCACTGCGCTCGATGATCCTGCCTTGCGCGACCGCATCGGTGCCGCTGGCCGCCAACGCGTCATCGATCGCTGGACATGGCACCACACCGCGACCGGCACGGTTGAGCACTACCGCGCACTGCTTGCGGAGACCCCGCACATTCAGGCCCGCCGACCCGGCGGCGCTGGTGCCGCCCCACGTTTCCAGCGCTCGCGCGTCACGCTCCCAGGATCCTGACCAGTGCTGACCGCCGACTACGACCGTTTGGGCCTTCGCCCCGGAGACCGCTTGCTCGATCTGGGCTGCGGCTTTGGTCGTCACGCGTTCGAAGCACTGCGCCGCGGTGCACGAGTTGTGGCCTGCGATATGGCCGTTCCCGAACTTCAACAGGTTGCTGCGACGACGTCAGCCATGAAAGACGCTGGCGAAATTGCACCAACGATTTCGTGCACGTCAGTTGCTGGCGATGGAACCAAGCTTCCTTTCACTGATGCATCTTTTGATCGAATCATTGCGTCCGAAGTTATGGAACATGTTCCTGATGACAACGCAGCACTCTCCGAGTTCATTCGAGTACTGCGTCCCGGCGGCACAATTGCCATCACTGTTCCTGCTGAATTTCCAGAAAAGATTTGCTGGAAACTTTCCGATGAGTACTACGCACCCAAATCGGAAGGTGGACACGTTCGCATTTACTCCGAGGCTGACCTTCGCCTAAAGATGAAGAACGCCGGACTCATTCTTGGAAGTTCCCATCGTGCCCATGCACTGCACTCGCCCTACTGGTGGCTTCGTTGCGCGGTTGGCCCAAGGAATGACACCAATGCTGCGGTCAAGGTGTACACAAAGTTTCTTGAGTGGGACATCATGTCCGCTCCTCCGCTGACCCGACTCACCGAAAAGGCGCTCAACCCGGTGTTGGGGAAGTCGCTTGTTGTCTATGCGACGAAGCCGATCCGACACGCCGCGATGGCAGGTGCAAAATGAACGAGATTCCCTACGTTGACGACATCATCACTGCTGCACAGATTCGTCAGACCGCCGAAGCAATTGCCGATTGGCAACAGCCCAACGGAATGGTGCTTTGGCATCCAGGCGGTCACGCCGATCCGTGGAATCACATCGAGGCGGCAATGGCGCTCGATCTTGCGGGAATGCGCACCGAGGCTGAGCGCGCCTACCAGTGGCTTGCCGACATCCAGCGTCATGACGGTTCTTGGCACCAGTACTACCTCGCCGACGGAATCGAACAAGACAAACTTGATGCCAACACAATTGCGTACATCGCTGCAGGTGTTTGGCATCACTGGCTCGTTGCTCGCGACCCCGGCTTTGTCGAAACAATGTGGCCGGTTGTTGAAAAAGCAGTCGAGTTTGTTCTTGACCTGCAAACCCCTCGCGGCGAAATCCTTTGGGCCCGTCACGCCGACGGCACACCTTGGTCGTTCGCTCTGCTCACCGGTTCCTCGAGCATCTGCCACAGCCTTCGTTGTGCGATTGCGATTGCGGAACTTCTTGGTCATGAACGTCCCGACTGGGAACTCAGCGCAGCACGCTTGGCCCATGTCATCCGACAGCACTGTCTCGGCAATGCCCCTGATGCATTCGCCCCCAAAGCCCGCTGGGCGATGGACTGGTACTACCCCGTTCTTGGGGGCGTTCTCACACGCACCGAAGCTCGCGCGCGACTCGACGCTCGTCGAGACACCTTTGTTGTCGAAGGACGCGGCGTTCGTTGCGTTAGCGACCGGCCTTGGATCACCGCAGCCGAAACCTGCGAGTGCCTCATCGCCGAGTTGTCAGTAGGGAATCGTGAACTTGCTCTGCGACTGTTTGCTTGGGCCCAGGAACTTCGGTGCGAAGACGGTCACTACTGGACCGGCATCGTGTTCCCCGACGAGGTGCACTTCCCCGCCGATGAACGCACGACCTACACCGATGCCGCAATCATCCTTGCCGCCGATGCACTGAGCCGTACCTCTCCCGCATCAGGATTGTTCATCGACCATGACGCGCTTCCGCCGTTGGTTGAAATCGATACCGACGATTCAATCAGCGATCGAGCCGACTGACTCTCGTGTCTTCAGCGCGGACAACAGTTGTCACCGCGCTCGTCGATCTCCAGTCTCGCGAGTCAAGTGACCGTCGAGACATTGATTGGTACCTGACGCGCTGCAGCGGGGTCCTCTCAACGCAACACCCATTAGTTGTTTTTACCGAGCCTCAACTCGTAGAACCGCTACAAGAAATTCGTCATCGCCTTGCTCCAGACTCTTCGACTCGAGTCATCAGCCTTCCCTTCGATCAATTCCCCCGAACACGCGATATCCCGACGATCACAGCGGCATTCGATGCGGGACGACGTCCACCAACTGCCTCTAGCCCAGTGAAGGACACTCCCGACTACATCGCTCTCGGTTGGTCGAAGCCGGGACTACTTGGAGTGGCTGCCAACCAAGACTGCTTTGGATCGAAAATGTACTGGTGGGCAGATATCGCCCTTCTCGAAGTTGCACAGCCTCTTGAGGGAGAGACGTTCGACAGACTTCTTGAATCGAGCGACTGCGAACTACACGCAAATGTTCTCTGGGAAACAGACCCATCTGAATACGAAGACCGAGGTCGGTTCTACAGAGAGACGCCTTTCTCAAAGGTTGCTGGAGGCCTTTTCGGAGTATCGGCCAACAACGTTTCTCGTTTCAGTAACGACTTCGACCGAGAAGTTGACCAATGCCTTGCGTCGGGATGGCCAACGATCGATGAAGTGATTCTGGGCGTAGTCGTCGATCAACACCGCGACAACGCCGAATTGTCCTACGGCCCGTGGGAAACATTGCTTTCGAATTTCCGCGAACCACGCATAGCCGCATGGCATCGCCTTCGTCTCCTACGGGACTGCCACAATCGCGCTTTACATGAACGTGCCCGCAGGCACTACGAACAGCTCGACTCCGCTTGGAAGAGTGGTCGCATTGATCTCGGAATCGAAGAGCAGCAAGTGCTCCGTGACCTAGGGCATTAGTTGCGGCGCAGTACCCGCAATGACCCTGTCGCTGAGATATCGGTGAACTCACCGGACTTGATCGCCCGGCAATAGATCTCATACGGGGGACGACCACCATCGGCAGGGTCGGGGAAGACGTCGTGGATGGCGAGAATTCCGCCGGCTTCGATCCAGGGAGTCCAGAGTTCAAAATCGCGATGCGCCGGTTCAGAGCCATGCCCACCGTCAATAAACAGAAACGACAGTGGGATCGCCCATCTTGATCCGACAGTCGGCGAATCACCCACAAGCGCAACGACGGTTCCTTCAAGACCCGCATCGAAAATTGTGCGACGGAATCGCGGCAACGTATCGATCACACCAACTTCGGGGTCGACGAGATCAGGCTCATGCCATTCCCAGCCGGGCTGGTTTTCTTCAGAACCGCGATGGTGGTCAAGCGCAAAAAGGATCGTGTTGCGCTCTTTCGCTGCCGAGCCGAGGTAAATCCCCGACTTGCCGCAATAGCTTCCAATCTCAAGCATGGGAGCGGCGCTATCGGAAACAAGTAGTGCGGCTTCGTGAAGCGCCACACCTTCATCAGGGGGCATGAATCCACGAGCGGCTTCGGCAGCAGCCTTCATTACCGAATCCATCATTCAGTCCTCGTCGGGAGTGTCATCTTCGAAAACTTCAACGTGGAACAACTTGTCGAGCACGAAGAAACGGATAACCCAAAGAACGCCGAACGAAAGCAACTGAACGAAGTTGATGATCAACTTGGCATCGGTAAACCGATGGACCGTCCAAATTGCGACAGTCGAAAGAAGCAACCCGGCGACCGTGAAGAGCCAGAACGGAAGTACTTCTTTCTTCCAATGGCTCTTGCCGCGTTTTCCCCACACCCACGCGCGGTTCATGTAATAGGCCGGAACAGCAGAAATAGAGACGGCGACGACGTTTGCCCAACTTGGGCGCATGACACCCTGCAGGGCCAGAAGCAGACTTTGCCCAACGACAACATTGACAACGGCTACGAGGGCGTAGCGAAGCCCTCGAGTCCGGATTGAGAAAACAATCTTTCCGAGGACCCCGAAGGTTTCAGGAAGCGGCGTCACCGTACGCGAGGACGCGGGGAACTCCTGATTGATTTCGTGGCCCATCAGGGGGCACTCCTCGCGTTTGGGTCGGACCCCACCCTAGTTGCCACCTGCGGTAGCCCTGATCCGTTCGTTGTTGCCAGATTGACCCGAATCAAAGAGCGTTTGCTCGAACGATGCTGCTCAACCATTCGCCGCTTGGCTTCACTGTGCGTCGCTGAGTTGCGCGATCTACTTCGATGATCCCGAAACGGGGTCGATAACCGAATGCCCATTCGAAGTTATCCATGAGGCTCCAATAGGTGTAGCCCCGCACGTCAATGCCATCGGCAATGCACGACAGAACGCCTTGGAGCGCGCTCTGTACATAGTGAATGCGCTGCGGATCATCATTCGTGCCGATTCCGTTTTCGGTCACGAGCAATGGAACCGAGCCTTCGGTGTAGTCCCACGCGCGCCGCAAACATGCGCCAAGGGACTCCGGCCAAAACTCATAGCCCATCGGAAGGGTTGGAACACCTTCTTCGCCACCCAGCACGCTCCTGGCACCAACTCGCGTGCGGCTATAAACCTGCACGCCCAGAAAGTCGTCCTTGCCAACAATGTCGAGAAACTGGTCTTCTGACACCGCGCGAATGTGATCACGTCGTGCGATCGCGTCTGAATCATCGGCGGGCACTGCCTGATAGTCAGCCATTGACAGGGTGAGCCCTACTGGGAAATTGCCGGGGCCGCCCTTCAATACGGGGACGACTCGCCGATGAGCATCAATGAAGTTCGCATTTGCCGCTTCGAACTGCGCGTCGTCAGTGGCTCCTGGCGGGAACATTCCCATCTGATATCCAACAAACGAAACAATGTTTGGCTCGTTAATCGTGCACGCCGTGCCGATGAGATCACCAAGATGATTCACGGACTTTTCCGCGAAACGAAGGAAGCGATCAACCGTCGACGCGGTGTGCCATCCGCCTTCTGCAGCAACCCATCGAGGGGTTGTGAAGTGATGGAAGGTCACGACTGGCTCAATTCCGTGTGCATGACATGACCCAAGCACGCGTCGGTAATGGTCGAGTGCCGCAATTGAGAATTCGCCGGGCTCGGGTTCGATGCGCGACCACTCAATTGAGAATCGGTAGTTATCGAACCCAAGTGCGGCGCACAGGGCAATATCTGAGTCGTAGCGATTCAGTTGATCGCACGCGTCGCCACTTGGTTCTTCGCACAGTGTGTTCGGGGCGTGTTCCCATGCCCACCAATCGTTGTTCCAGTTGCCGCCCTCGACCTGATGCGCAGCAGTTGCGGTGCCCCAACGGAATCCCTGTGGAAAGTTCGTAGCCATGCGCGGACCCTACCGGCACTGCCTGCACTGATGCGGGAAGAACGCCCACAAATCTTCGCCTAACTGTGGAAGATTAGGAGGGTGACCCAGTCCGCAGTAGACGCTCTTCTCACCCTTCTTGATCTCGAACCAATCGAGGTCAACATGTTTCGTGGCATTAGTCCCCCATCGGAACAACAGCGAGTCTTCGGCGGACAGGTGGCCGGTCAGGCCCTCATTGCTGCGGCGCGCACAGTAGAGCCAGAGACTCGCGTGCATTCGCTGCACGCGTACTTCCTTCGTCCCGGTGATTCCCGGGTTCCAATCCTTTATGAAGTCCAGCGGATCCGCGACGGCCTTTCATTCACGACCCGCCGCGTCACTGCAATTCAGCACGGCCGGGCCATCTTCAGTCTTTCGGCATCGTTCCAAGTTCCCGAAGACGGCTTCGATCACTCTGCGACAATGCCCGAGGTCCCTGCGCCTGAGACACTCCCTACGGTTCAAGAGCGATGGGCGGAATTCGCCGCCGAATATGACGACCACCGGTTCGAAATGGATCTGCCGTTCGATCTTCGCAATTGCGACTGGTCACCCGAAGACCGGAATCGCGAGTTGCCGCCCTACCAGCGTGTCTGGATGAAGGCCACCGGCAAGCTTCCCGACGATCCGGTCCTGCACACCTGTGCACTCACCTACGCATCCGACATGACGCTTCTCGACACTGCCTTGTTGCCGCACGCGCTTGGGCCCATCGACAACGTCTTCATG
>SYBH01000142.1 GCA_005787345.1 Actinomycetota bacterium | reverse complement strand
TTCGGCGTCAGTGTTGAGCACTTCAACCGTTTTGCCATTACGAATTGTGAGGACATCACCGGGACGGGTTGCATCGCCGTCGCTCATGTTGTCGGTCATCGGCAGATAGCCAACGACTTTGCATTTGGGCGCAACTGTTCGAATCGCTGCGAAACAACCAAGCACAGCAGCAGCACCGCCCATGTCCATCTTCATGGTCATCATGCCGTCGCCGGTCTTAATCGACAGACCACCCGAATCGAACGTGATGCCCTTACCGACAAGCGCAAGTGTTCCCTTTGGTGCGCGTGGCGTATAGGTGATCTTTACGAATCGGGGCTCCTGAGTGGAACCACGATTGACACCCAAAAGCCCACCCAGCTTTTGGCGACGAATCTGGGCAAGGTTAAGAACCTCGATCGTGAGTCGCTCACGACGGGCGAGCTTGACTGCTTCTTGAGCAAGCGCAGCAGGCGTCAGGTCGCCACCGGGACGATTCACCAGATCGCGAGCGAAATTCTGGGCTTCGCCGATTTTCAGGCCTTGTGCAAACGCATCGGTTGCGGCCTTGCCAGAAACCCCGGCGACAGTTACTGCACCTAGGACAACGGGCTTCGGATCTGACCGATAGTCGGTAAAGCGATACGACCCAAGGACGAGACCTTCGGCGAGGGCACGAATCGAACTCGCCTTACCTGAAGCGCTGCCTGCTTCGATGAGGTCGAGGACATCGACACCGATGCGCTTTGAGCGAGAACCAGTGCGCACTGCTTGAGCGCCTAGGCGGCGAAGTCGGTTGTCATCAATTGATTTCGATGCGCCAACACCGATCACGATTGTTGAGCGGCCCGAACCATCGGTGACATAGGCAACCTGATCTACAGCACCGGTGAAACCCTGCGTGCGAAGTGCGGCAACCGGCAGCCCTCTCGCTTTCAGCGCTCGATCGGAACACTTGTCCGAAGCCACTGCGAGAACGATGGCATCAACTGCAGCCGGTAGCGAGCGAGCAGGAGAAAACTTCAGCGACATAACGACCTCGCAGATAGGTATGAAAGAGGAGAGAAACTATGGCTGCACGGAACGCGTAGGCAATGAAGTGCCTTCTTGCCAACGAGCGAGCGTCCAGAGCAAATCGGAAAGGCGATTGAGATACGGCACCACGGCGCTGCCGGGAACAGCCGCGGCAAGACTGTCGCGCTCAGCGCGCCGAGCAACGGTTCGGGCGACATCAAGAAGCGCACCGATGCGATTCTGACCAGGAACCACGAACTCTGTCGGTGGATCGAACTTGGCACTGGTGGCGTCGATGAGGTCTTCGAGATGGGTGATCATGTCGTCGGTGACCAACGTGGCGCCCGCTGTGAGTTTGTCGCGACTTCCGGGATCGGCAGCCAACTCGCCCATCAGAACCCAAAGGTCACGTTCAAGGTGCACGAGGATGTCGCTGAGTTCAGCATCTGACTCAGCCCGAGCGAGCCCGAGAAACGACTGCAACTCATCGACGGTGCCGTAGGCCGCCGGAGCCGCTGAATCTTTTGCCACACGACCTCCGTAGAGGAGTCCAGTGGTGCCGTCGTCGCCTTTGCGCGTGTAGATCTTCACGGAGGTGAGCCTAGAGGGCGCAAGGTGTGGACCCCGCCTCCAACGTCGGATTCCAGCCTCTCTCTGCTACCGTGTGAGAGCCAAAGCTGACCTGATGGGTAGGGCGAGATGCCCCGGCTTGCGGCGAGATCAATTCCGATCCTCGTTCCGCGCCCGGACCATCGCCAGGAGATCCACGGTGAGCACTTTCCTTGAAGCAATCCATGAACGTGTCGTCATTTTCGACGGCGGCATGGGCACATGCATTCAAACCAGCGGGGTGACCGCCGACGACTTTGGCGGCCCCGACCTTGAAGGCTGCAACGAACTGCTCGTGGTCACGCGGCCAGATGTGATCGCCGATGTGCATGCGAGTTATTTCGAAGTGGGTTGCGATGTCATCGAAACGAACACCTTTGGCGCTTTTGCGATCCCGCTTGGGGAATATGACATCGCCGAACGAGTCCACGAACTCAACGTTGCTGCTGCTCGCCTAGCCCGCGGCGTCGCCAACGACTTCTCCACTCCTGACCGGCCCCGCTGGGTTGCCGGTTCCATTGGGCCAGGCACTCGCTTTCCGTCCCTTGGCCAGATTCGTTACGCAGAACTCCGTGACCACTACGAAGCGCAAAGTCGGGCGCTGATCGAGGGTGGTGTCGATCTGCTGATCATCGAGACCATGTTCGACCTCCTCACCGTGAAGGCCGCCATGAACGGTGCCCGCCGGGCTATGCGGGCCGAGGGCAAGGAACTCCCCATTCAGGTGCAGGTCACAATGGAACTCACCGGACGCATGTTGCCCGGTACCGAAATCGCCGCTGCCCTCGCAGCAATTGATCCCCTTCATCCCGACGTCATCGGCATCAACTGCGCGACTGGTCCGGTGGAAATGGGTGAGCACCTCCGTCATCTCGCAGCACATGCCCGCATGCCCATTTCTTGCATTCCGAATGCTGGTCTTCCCAGCGTTGTTGACGGCCACATGCACTACGACCTCTCCCCCGAGGGACTTGCCGAACACCATGAACGGTTTGTCACCGAACTCGGCGTGAACATCATTGGTGGCTGCTGCGGAACAACTCCGGAACATCTCGCTGCCGTTGTTGAACGCTGCAAAGACCTCACGCCAGCACCTCGCGCACCCATGCATGAGCCGGGCGCCACTTCGATCTATTCGCTCGTGCCGTTCGAACAAGACACCTCGTTCATGATCATCGGCGAGCGCACGAATGCAAACGGTTCAAAGAAGTTCCGTGATGCCCTACTCGATGCTGATCTCGACACGTGCGTGCAAATGGCAAAGGACCAGGTTCGCGAAGGCGCACACGTGCTCGATGTCTGCGTCGACTATGTCGGCCGAGACGGCGCGAACGACATGGATGAACTTGCGAAATTACTCGCAACACAGTCCAGTGTTCCCCTTGTTCTTGACTCCACCGAGCCCGAGGTCATGGAAGCAGGTCTTGCATGGCTAGGCGGCCGTGCGATCCTGAACTCTGCCAACCTCGAAGACGGCGAAGCCGAAGGAAGCCGACTCGATCGCGTCATGAAGTTGGCCGCCGAATACGGCGCCGCAATCGTCTGTCTCCTCATCGATGAAGAAGGCCAAGCTCGAGACATCGAATGGAAGTTGCGCATCGCGCATCGCATTCATGACCTCGCTGTCAATCGCTACGGGCTCGAACCTAGCGATCTGATTTTCGATGCCCTGACGTTCCCCCTGTCAACCGGCGACGACGACTTGCGCGGCGATGCAATCGCCACGATTGAGGCCATCAAGCGAATCAAGACCGAACTCCCCGGCGTATTCACAACACTGGGCGTTTCGAACGTTTCCTTCGGTCTCAAGCCAGCAGCTCGCCACGTTCTCAACTCGGTCTTCCTTGCCGAATGCGTCAAAGCCGGACTCGATTCAGCAATCGTGCATGCAGCGCGAATCATGCCGCTCAACAAAATCCCGGAAGAGCAGCGTGCAGTCAGCCTTGATCTCATCTACGACCGCCGGAGCGAGGGCTACGACCCGCTTACGAAGCTTCTCGACATCTTTGCTGATGTCCAGGCAACAGAGGTTGTCCGAGAAGACCGAACTGACTGGACCATCGAAAAGATTCTGAG
>SYBH01000141.1 GCA_005787345.1 Actinomycetota bacterium | reverse complement strand
TTGCGTAAGCGCATCGATTGCATTCAGTGATTTGTTCCGTTGCGAAGAAGTCATGCGGTCGAACTCCTGGCGGAAGTTGACTTCGATCTGCTCTCGGAAGACTGATTTTCTGAACTGGATCTGCTCGCTAATGACAGGGTCGCTCGATGCTTTGATGGCCATGGCGCGAGCGGTTGCACCGATGGCGTCGTACACCCTGAGACGGGAGTCGACCAGTCTGGACAGCCGCGAATCGAGGTCTCCCTTCCCAATGTTTTCAATGTGGAAAAGGGGCAGGATCTTCAGCTGCTTGTGAGCGATGATCGCTCGAACGAGTTCATCTCGATCCTGGAAATAGCGGTAGACCGAACGCGTTGAGACACCTGCTCGCAGAGCGATCTGCTCTGGTGTTGGTTCGAGGTTCTCTTCTTCAAACAGGTCGAGGGCAGCTTCGAGGACGGCGGTTCGGCCTCGGTCTCGGCGGGCAGTGCGCCCATCAACTGACAACGTGTTCGAAGTTTCGGGGAGAAGTGGAGTGTTCATTTCGCTTCTTCGTTAGGGAGTGAACAGATATAGCCAAGCTTCGGGTCGGGCTGACCGCTTCGCAGCGTTTCGTAGACGTCAAGGACTTCTTCGTTGCCCACGGCCTGAGAAAACTCCAGCCAGGAGTCGCACCATTCGGAGTAGTTCTTCCAGGCGGTCCCAATGCGTTGGTCGAGTTCGTCGCGACCCCATTCCTTCGTGCGCTTCGAGATCTGCGTCGGCGCAAAGAGAAACTCTGGTGTGGGCGCAGGTAGTGCACTGGTGTTGGTCGCCTTGTGGTCCCAGTTCGTATTGCCAACCACCATGGAGTGGCCAAGGAATCCGTCAAGGTGGGTATGCACGTCCCGGAGGAGATCTTGGTTGCCGGCGATGTCGACATAGACCGTAGAAACGGGAGCGATGGAGTCGACGGCGTCGTAGGTGACTACTTCTGAATACACGTCGAGCGATTCAACGAACGCCCGATTGCCCGAGGAGGTGAGGCCGACTGTCTTCAGTTCACGTTGCTTTGCTAATTGGGCGAACCCAATTGCGGTTTTACTTGAAGCGCTTGAGATCACTGCTTGCGTCGCACCGAAGTCTTCGTTGTCGAGGAGGAAGTCATCGATAACGAAACTGGTGAAGAACAGCGGGTACAGCACCATTTGCTGTGGTTCGCGGTTTGCGTCATAGACGGGGTCTGCCGAACAGCGCTGATAGCGGTTGTACGCACCGGCGAGTCCGACCCGATGCGTAGCAACATCGCTGACGCCGCGCTCGTCGACTTTGCCGGGGGCGATGATCGTTTCAGAACTCATCGGAAGAAAGCCGAAAAGTCGCTCGCCAACGAAGAGATCGTTGCTTGCACTCTCGATGACTTCAGCAAAACCCCATGTGGGGATGCGGCCCCAGCCTGAATCGCTAGCGGGGAAGACATCCCAGTAGCGCAGCATGTCGCCGAAGACGCCGTAGGTGATGTTGTTCGTGGTCAGAGCGAAATGATCGATGCGAAGTCGACACTGACCTTGAGAGAGTTGTTCGTGAACGTCGGCTACGAAGCGAGTGGAGGAGAGATCGGTTCGATTGGTCTCAAGAGTCATCGGCCGCACTTTCAACGAGTGGTAGGGCTTTCTTACTGACTCCCTATGGTTCTGTCAATCTTCTTGACAGAATTCCTCGGCGTTACGCTCTCTGAATGACTCAAGCGTCGACTCCGATTCCATTCGACGCTGAAGATCCCAAGAATCCGGTGATCGTCGATGGCGAGGTCACCTGGACCTTCGATGCCGACTTCCTCACCTCGAATTGGACCTGCATTTGGGGTCGAGGTTGTCTGGGCATTCACGACGATCCTTCCGAAGAGCTGCAACAAGGCTGTTGTTCCGTTGGCGCTGAACTCGACGGCGAGGATGAGTCTCGGATGATCAGCGCTATGGCAGCGATGATTGATCCGACGCTGTTTCAATTCCACGAGGCGGCGGTCGAAGGCGGAGTGTTCGCCAATGAAAAAGCGACGAATACCCGTTTGGTTGATGGCGCCTGCATCTTTTTGAATCGACCAGGGTTTGATGGTGGCGCCGGTTGTGCATTGCACTTGGCCGCAGTTGACGCGGGCGAATCACCATTGGAATGGAAGCCGTCAGTGTGCTGGCAGTTGCCGATCAAGGTCGATTGGGTTGAAACCTCAGCCACGACCGAAACCGCCACCCTTCGCCGATGGTCTCGGGCTGATTGGGGAGATGACGGAGCAACGATGGCCTGGTGTTGCACTGAAGGTGATCGGGCCTACGTGGGCGATCGACCGGTAATTGAGTCGTTGGCAGAGGAACTGATTGAACTCGTAGGCAACGAAGTTTTTGTTGAACTCAAACGCCGCCTCTAAACGCTCGTGCGGATCAACGTCAACTTCATCTACGACATAGCAGTAGGGATTTCGCTGGCGTCGCTGCGCTGAATCAGTACATGGCGAAGTAAGGCATCTTGGGCGTAACGAGACACCGAGAGTCATGGGTGCTTGAATGCGCCCATGACTTCTGTGGCTGACGAACTTCGAACGACGTACAACAGCGGGCGTACACGGCCGTTGGCCTGGCGCAAACATCAACTTGAGCAGATGGTGAAGATGCTCGAGGAGAACGAGTCGGCGTTCCTCGACGCGCTTGCAGTCGATTTAGGTAAGCCGCGTGTTGAAGGGTTCATCACTGACATTGCATTCGTGACGAGCGAAGTGAAGTCGATGATTAAGAACCTAAAGAAGTGGAATAAACCGGAACGAGTAAGCACTCCCATCGTTGCGATGCCAGGAAAGTCGCGTTTGGTCCCTGAACCGGTTGGCGTTGTTCTCGTTATCGCCCCATGGAATTATCCGATCCATCTCCTACTGGTCCCAGTCGCTGGCGCAATTGCTGCCGGCAACGCCGTCGTAATGAAGCCCTCTGAAGTCACGGTGACAATTTCTGCCCTTTTGGCAACGTTGGTGCCGAAGTATCTGGATTCCTCGGCAATTGCACTTGTCGAAGGTGGAGTCGCTGAAACCACCGATCTTCTTGAACAACATTTCGATCACATCTTCTATACGGGTAATGGAACTGTTGGTCGTGTTGTTATGGCGGCGGCAGTGAAGAACCTCACTCCAGTCACGCTTGAACTCGGCGGAAAGAGCCCGGTGATTGTTGATGCATCTGCAAACCTTCGAGTCGCTGCGCGTCGAGTTGCCTGGGGTAAGTGGTTAAACGCGGGACAAACCTGCATCGCTCCGGACTATGTGATGGTGGATGCATCGGTGCGCAACGGTTTTGTGGACGAGCTCGGCAAAGCGATCACTGAATTTTTTGGGTCTGAACCAAAAGAGAGCGAGAGCTACGGGCGGATCGTTTCGCCACATCACTTCGCCCGTGTTTCGGCGCTCATGGAAGGCGGAACCGCAGTCATCGGTGGCGAGACCGACTCCGCGACGCGCTATATCGCTCCAACAGTTCTTCTCGATGTCGATCCATCCTCGCAAATCATGAAAGAAGAAATCTTCGGTCCGCTGCTTCCGATTATCGATATTGCGTCAACAGATGAAGCGATTGATCACATCAATGCGAACCCGCATCCACTCGCGCTCTATGTCTTTACTGGTGAGAAGCGAGTTGCCGCCGATGTCGTCAATCGAACTACTGCTGGCGGCGTCACTGTCAACGGAACCATCATGCATTTCTCGAATCCGAACCTTCCGTTTGGTGGTATCGGCGAAAGCGGAATGGGCGGCTACCACGGAAAGTCCGGTGTGCGTTTGTTCCAACATTTGAAGCCGATTTTGACGCGCAGCACGAAGATGGACCCATCGATCGCCTATCCGCCCTATACCGAGCGAAAAGCGAAGATTTTCCGCAAAGTTCTCTGAATCAGCACAATCGGAGACTCTTCACACTCACAGAAGTACCAGTTGAAGTCCGGGATTCAGTTCCACGTTCAACTATGCCGACGCTTTCGATAGCGGATGAGTACCCTGAACGCAGAAACCCGCTTCTTGTGGGGACTGCGTTTTTGACAATTGATTGTTGTCTTCTTTGAAACGTTCTCTTCGTGTCCTTGAGGCTTTACGAAGGGATTGTTATGTCTGCGTCTTCCTCCTCTGAGGCTCTAGATGGCATTAGCCATGTTCCTGTTCGCCCGGTCGCTGTTGTGTATTGCGAAGGAAACTTCGGAAAGATTGATGGCAAGACAGCGAACGGCCTTGTCCGCCAGAGCGAAACCTATGTGATCGCTTCGGTAATCGACAGCACATGTCGCGGACTCGATGCCGGGATGGTTCTTGATGGAGTGCCGAATGGCGTTCGTGTCGTCGGCGATCTCGACGCAGCGCTTGCGCATGGGCACGGCAACCCTGAGATTTTCATTGTCGGTGTGGCCCCAACAAGCGGCCTTCTTTCTGATGAAGAGCGCAACGTGATTCTTCAAGCGATTGCTCGCGGTCTTCATATCGTGAGCGGGCTCCATGAATTCCTCACTGAAGACCCTGAGTTCGTCGCAGCCGCGCATGCTTTCGGCGTGCTCATCACTGATGTGCGTATGCCTCGGGCGAAGAAAGACCTCCGAATGTTCACCGGTCGCATTCGAGATGTCACTTGCCCCAGGATTGCTGTACTTGGCACAGACGGTGCAATTGGAAAGCGAACAACAGCGACGATCCTGACGAAGGCCCTGAATGATCATGGAATTCATGCGGTCATGGTGAGCACTGGCCAGACAGGACTCATTCAAGGAGCTCGCTATGGCGTGGCTCTCGACGCGGTGCCTGCACAGTTTGTTACTGGCGAGTTAGAAGGTGCTGTCCTCGAAGCATTCGACAAGGAAGACCCCGATGTGATCATTGTTGAAGGGCAGGGCGCCCTTAGTCACCCGACGTACTTGAGTTCCACAGCAATCCTCAGGGGGAGTCAACCTCAAGGCGTAGTCCTCCAACACGCACCAACGAGGAAGTGCGCCAGCGACTTTCCGGATTTTCCGATGCCGACCGCTGCGAGTGAAATCAAACTTATTGAACTCTTCGCGAAAACAAAAGTGATTGGATTGACGATCAATCACGAACTCATGACCGATGACGATGTCGTGGCGGCTATCACACTCTACGAATTAGAACTGGGTATCCCGGTGACTGATGCGTTGTGGCGATCGGGAGATCGTCTTGTCGAAATGGTTCTTGCCTCATTCCCTTCGCTTCATCCGGGCGCGCCAATTGATGTCCATTGAGTGGCCTGAGGATTGAAATTGATCTCTCCAAGATCGCCTCGAATGCCGCGCGCCTCGTGGAACTCACTGCCGGAAAGGGAGTTCAAGTAACGGCAGTGACGAAGGCATTCGGTGGTCGGCCCGATATTGCGAGAGCACTTGTCGGGGCTGGTGTCGCTGCTCTGGGTGATTCGCGCATTGAGAATCTTGAACGGATGCGAACCGACTGTGTTCAATCGCCAACAGTTTTGATTCGTTCGCCGATTCCGAGTCAGACCCAACGAGTAGTTCGAGTAGTTGATCTTTCGCTCAATACTGAAATTGAAACGATCGAGTTGCTCTCAAAGTTTGCCGTAGATCTTGATGTTCACCATCGCATTGTTCTCATGGTTGAACTTGGCGATTTACGCGAGGGATTCATGCCTGAGGAAGTGGATGAGGCGCTCAAGCGGGTGCTTGATCTTCCGCACCTTCACTTTGCTGGCATTGGCACAAATCTGGCCTGCCGAAGCGGGGTCATTCCCGATGGCGCCAATATGGGTGAACTCTCGCGTCTTGCCGATCGCCTTGAGTCTGATCATTCCGTCAGTGTCGAAGTTGTCTCGGGTGGGAACTCGGCAAATATTGATTGGCTCACAAGTGGAGCTCCGATTGGGCGTGTAAATGACCTACGCCTTGGCGAGTCGATTCTCTTAGGTCAAGAACCGCTACATCGGCGACCTCTTGAAGGACTACACACCGATTCCTTTGTGCTGGTTGGTGAAGTCATTGAATCGCGACGCAAGCCAACGAAACCATGGGGTCAATCCGCGCAATCGGCATTTCCACGTTCGACCTCTCCCGCTGAGAGTGCGGGGGCCTGGCAAACAATCGTCGCCATCGGGCGGCAAGACACCGACCCGGATGGTCTTTTGATGCCAGACGGAGTCACCTATCGCGGTGCGAGTAGCGACCATCTCGTACTTGGCACGCAGGAGCGGTACCGCCCCGGGGTCGAAATGCGGTTCATTCCTGATTACAGCGCACTCGTGCGATCAATGACGTGTCCCAATGTTCGACAAGTGCGCTGCAGCTGATTTTGGCACCTGGTACCGACTGGTCAGAAAATCCGCCGATGAAACCGCTGGTCCCAACTATCAGCCGGCATCACGAATTCGTTATTCGTGAGAGGAAGACTTTCGACGCACCTTCTTCACTGTCCAGATGATGAGAAAGATCAGCAGTGCCAAGAGAACGACAATCACAAAGATGATGAGTGCGACTGCCCAGCCGATCAATTCCTTACTTTGGGTCGGGGTCAGATTTCTTTGAATGTCGGTGGTTGACGAGATGCGAAGGTTCGTGAGCGATGCTGACGCGCTCGGGGAAGCAGCAGACCCACTGATTGGACCCTCCGCAACAAGAGAAAGGGTATGCGTACCTGATCCGATGTCGTAAAGGATCAGGAAACTTCCGTCAGATCCGGTTCCTTCAGTAGGAGGTGCGGAGGTTGAGCGCAGCCGTCCGTCGATGAAGAGATGGAAGGTGTCTGTTGGTGCGCCAGCGATTCTCGTATCAAAGGTCAACCACAGCGAATCCTTGTCGGTTGTGAAAACGATGTTCGAAACAGCGCCTTGAGTCGCTGAGACCGAGGGGCCAGAGGCTTGGTCGGCGATTGCAGTTGAGAGATAGGTCACTGACGAGTTGTAGGTCGGCGACGGAGCGACTCCTTGGGCGACGAGCACCAGTTCCTCTGAGGGGTCGGAAGAGGTTTGGTTCCACGTCGTTGCCAGCGCAGAGACATTGGCGCCAACCAAGGGGGACCACCACAGACCGACTCCCGAGCTCTTTGTGGAAGCAGAGTTGGCATACCACCCGATGGGGTATTGATGTTTGTCGACTCCGGGGTCAGAGGAGGGTGGTTTCAGATGAACGTCAACAACCTGACCGAGTCCGGGGTAGCCGGCGTAGGGCTCGCCCACGAGTGAGATGTAGTTGTCGACGAAGGTTTGATTTGGGCCTCGACCGATATCGAGTCGCGTGAGCTTGTACCGAAGGTCATTTTTCGCCCCACCGATGCGGGCAAGGTTCACCTCGGGTGAATCGAACAACGTGAGTTGTCGCGGGGGAGTTGCGAGCGCCAACGCTGCGGTCGTTGCGACATTCGCTCCGAAACTGTGACCGATGAGGTGGATCTTGCCTCCGTTCGTTGAGAATCCGGAACGAAGTGATTGGTTGATCACGGTCGCCATCCGGTGACCGTTCACCTCGGTGGCGCGTTCGGGGGCGTATGCCGCAAGCACACTCATATCGGTCGAACTCTGGTCAACCCAGCTGTACATAAGGACCGTTGCGGAGGGATCAGCCGCTTGAAGCGAAGTGGCGAGGTTTGCAAATAACGAGATGGAGGGTTGCCCGGTTTTGGGATCAACCAATGCGGGATTCCACATCGTCACCAGGTCGCCGGATGTCGCTTGCGCGGCCTCGTAGGTCGCGAGCAGTCCAGCGGCCCAACCGTGTGTCATCACGACAACATTGCCTGCAGCGATTGATTCAGGAGCTACTGCCGTGAACGTGGTCCCGTTCCATTTTCCTAGACGTTGAGCGAGTGGGAATGGACTGACGTTTGTTTGTTCTGCTGTGGGGACGCCAGCTGGCGCGGGAAAGGCAGAAAGGGGGGTCGGTACCGATGCGTTGAGCACTGAACATCCGGTCGTGACGAGTGCGCACATGAGAAGAGCGATCGCGAACGCTCGAGAAGTGCGACCTCGAAGGCGAGTTGGTGTTGAACCGTGAAGTGTGTGGGTAGTGATCACAATGCGGAGAGGTTAACGGCATTGCCAATGAGTCACCTCGTTACTCTGATGCAAGTGCAGGCAGGGGAACGCAGGTTCCGAGCAGGGAAATGGTGTACTACTGACATTGTGTAGGGTCTCTACTAATGAAGCCCTCGACCGCTCTCATCCGCGAACTGGCAGAACTTGCTCCGCTCTTTGATCGGCTCCGAGCCGATGGATTGCGCCGGCGAAATCTGACCTTGCCGCGCCGTCGACTTCTGATGTTCCTTCACGAATGCGGTCGTCTGCGTTCGAGCGAGTTGGCCCAGCGGCTTGCGGTCACGCCCCGCGCGGTAACCGCGCTGGTCGACGGGTTAGTCGATTCCGGTTATGTGGAGCGTCGACCTGATTCCTCTGATCGTCGGGCGACGTTTGTGGAACTCACCGACTCGGGAATTGAGATCTGCAGCGATATGCAGAAAGCATTGGACAGTTTTGCGGCTCAATTGTTTGCGGAAATTAGTCCTAGTGACATCGAAGCTGCAGTGAAAACGATTGCGGTCATCCGTAAGAACTTCGAGCAGATGCTCGCTCCATGACTGCCGCCCGGAACGAACAAATAGGAAACGGAAGATCAAAGTACATGCCGAGTCGTTGGACGCCCGAAAAAATTCACCAGCGGCGCTGGTTCACGCTCATTGCTATCTGCATCGCCGTGACGATTACGTCCATCGATAACACGATTATGAACGTGGGTCTCCCATCGATCGTGCGGGAGGTGGGCGCGTCGCAAGCGCAGCTTCAATGGCTGATCGACTCTTACACCATCGTGTTCGCATGTTTACTCCTCACAATGGGAGCGATCGGCGACAAGTGGGGCCGTCATCGCACATTGATGATTGGGCTCGTGATTTTCGGTGGATTCTCGGCGTTCGCAAGCCAAGCCGATAGCGCGGACGCACTTATTTTCGCCCGCGGTTTGATGGGTATCGGTGGCGCTCTCATCCTTCCGGCGACCTTGGCAATTCTGAGCAACACCTTCGAAGGAAAAGAACGATCGAAAGCAATCGGAATTTGGGCGGCAGTTGCGGGCATTGGAGTTGCAGCGGGCCCATTATTTGGCGGATTTCTTCTTGATCATTTTTGGTGGGGATCAATCTTTCTCATCAATGTCCCGATCTGCGTCATTGCTGTTGCTATGGGTTGGTTTCTTGTTCCGCCTTCAAAGAGTGCGGATGAAGGTCATCGCCTTGATCCGGTAGGCGCCCTGCTTTCGATCGTGGCGCTCGTTGGTTTGTTGTACGGAATCATCGAGATCCCGGAAAAAGGTTGGTCAAGTCCCGAAGTGCTCTTCGCCGTGATCTCTGGATTGGCGTTCCTTGGGGTCTTCACCTGGTGGGAACTTCGAAGTGATCACCCGATGCTTGATCTCAACTTCTTTCGAAACCCTCGCTTCAGTGCAGCGAGCATGACAATCACAATCAATTACTTCGTAATGTTTGGATCGACATTCTTAATCGTGCAGTACTTCCAGTTCGTTCTTGGATACTCACCGCTAAAGGCTGGCGTTATGACAGCACCAGTTGCGATCGGGCTCATGGTGACGAGTCCGCAAACACATAAATATGTCGCCCGATGGGGAACGACAAAGGTGATCATTCTGGGGCTGCTGATTTGCTCGGGCGTGATGTTCTGTTATGGCATTGAAACGATCATTGCATCAGACGTCGGCGGTGTTGTGGTGCGCGCAATCTTTGGCGTGGGACTCGCTCTCACGGCGACGCCGGCGACCGAATCCATCATGGGTGCACTTCCTCGTGATCGTGCCGGTGTTGGGTCAGCGGTCAACGACACCACTCGTCAGATCGGTGGTGCTCTCGGTGTCGCCGTCATCGGAAGCTTGTTCGCTTGGCGCTATCAGGCATCGTTGTCAGATCTTTCGGGACTTCCAGCGGATGTGGCTTCGGCCGCGCAGAACTCGATCGGAAAGGCCATACAAGTCGCAAGTACATTGCCCTCCGATGAAGCCACTTCACTCCTCGAGAATGCAAAGCAGGCCTACGTCTCAGGAATGAGGGTGGGCGTCTGGACCTGCGCACTGATTCTGCTTGGCGCTGCCGTTCTCACGGCCAAATTTCTGCCGTCGACTCCGGGGACACCCGACGACGACGTGGAACTTCGGGATCAAGAGATCGAAGCGGTCTCACTCGATGACGGAATTCTCTGATTCCAGTCTGCATGTTGTCCCGGTTATCGTTCGTCGACCGCAACCCGAGGGGGATCAATGGCAAAGCGCGTGATGATCGCGACAATGAAGGCAAATCCTGGACAGCGCGACGAACTGCTGGCGCAGTTTGTTGACATGTTCGCTGTTGCTAACGCCGAAGCTGGTACCGAGATCTACACGCTCGTCGCTGGTGACGATGCTGACACCATCTACATGATTGAGCAGTACGCCGATCAGTCTTCGATGGATGCGCACATGGGAAGCGAAACACTCGCGGCGCTGTACCCAAAGATTGGCCCGTTTATGGCCGACGGTGGTGCCGTGATGGGGTCAGTTCATTCCGAACTCGACTGAGAGTTTCTTCAGCCGGGATCAAGAAGGCTGCTGAGGTCGGGCGGCACATCGATCGCTAGTTGCTGTAACCATTCGAGCGGAATGACTTCGAGAGTTTTCTGATTGGTTGAAGCAAGAACAACCGGCGCAGCGCAGCCGTCGTTGAAGGCGATGGCCCAGTTGCGCGCGGTGACGCACCAGCGATCACCGGGAACGAGACCAGGGAATCGGTGCTGTGGCATCGGCGCGATGAGGTCATTACCGATTGATCGCTGGTGTTCAAGAAACTCGGGAGTCATGACTGCACAAATGGTGTGCAGTCCGATGTCTTCGGGACCGGTGGTGCAACAACCGTCTCGAAGGAATCCGGTCATGGGGTCAGTGCCGCATGGTTCAAGCGCTTCACCAAGGACATTGCGGTCGGCGTTATCGGGGTGCATTACTTGTTCTCTGCTTTCCAGCCCTGGGTCATGAGGAAAATTCCTTCGGCTCGAGCGGTGACTTCGCCGTCGATCGAGATTGTCCCGAGCGTGAAGACCTTGCGGCCCTCGACCCGGTCGACCCAACTTTCAAGCTGGAGTTCGCGCTCAATCCAGGTTGGGCGTTCGTAGCGGATCGACAAGGTTCCAGTGAACCCGCCGAGTCCGTTGCAGACGTTGGTGGCGCCGAGCAATTCATCGAACAACAAGGCGATGATTCCGCCGTGGACCATTCCGGGTGGCCCGTTGTATTGCGCACCGAGGAATGCTCGACCGGTCGTGCGGCCATCAACAACGTTGAGATCAATATCGGCCGAAAGTGGATTGAGAGGTCCGATGATGGGGCTCCACGGGAAGAACACACGTGGCTTGTTGGCCTGAGCCCCTATTGGTCCGTGGTCTCCCAAACGGCCCTGCATGGGAAGGCCGTCGACGCGATGTGGTTCGAGTAACGCAGTGGCTTCAGCAATGAGAGCGGCAGCGCGCTCGAGTAATGAAGTCGGTGCGTTTGCGCGACGAAGTGACGTAATGAGTGCGCGCGTAGAGGCGGCCACAGTTTCGGTGGCCGCCTCGTCCTGAAGTGTCCAACCCGCAGTGAATGGAGCGGGTTCTTCATTGGTCATGCGTTGTAACCGAATCCTTCAGTTGTTGCGCTTGAGCCGGGAAGGCCGGGTTCAAGACGTCCGGTCAGCCAGCCTCCGTCAACGACAAGTTCCGTGCCTGTGATGTAGCTGGCTTCCGCACTAGCAAGAAATGCGACTGCCGCAGCAATCTCGTTCGGATAGCCGATGCGCTGAATCGCTTGTTGCTGATACGGCATCGTTTCGAGGATTGGATCGTTGATTGGATTTCCCATGACGGTATTGACGCCGCCGGGGTGCACCGAGTTCACACGAATTCCAAACCGACCCCACTCCATGGCCGCGGTTTTTGTCATCCCGCGGATGGCAAACTTTGATGCGGAGTAGGAGATCAGTCCGTTTTTCGAAGCGATTCCATCGATTGATGAAATGTTCACGATGGAACCGCCGCCGGATTCTTTCAAAAGTGGCTGAGCGGTCTTCATGCCCAAGAAGCAACCAACTTGATTCACGTTGATCACTGTCATGTAGGCCTCAAGTGAGGTGTCCTCAATTGCTGATGGCCAAATAATTGCGGCGTTGTTGACGAGGGCATCAAGACGGCCACCGAATGTTTTGGTCGCAGCAATTGCCGCTTGCCATTCGGCTTCGCTGCTGACGTCGAGGTGGACGTAGAGAGCGTTTGCTCCGATGTCGGCGGCGACAGCCTGACCCTCAGTATCAAGCACGTCGGCCAGAACGACCTTGGCTCCTTCACTGGCAAAGAGCCGAGCTTCGGCCTCGCCCTGCCCGCGTGCTGCTCCGGTAACGATGACAACCTTGCCGTCGAATCGACCCATGATTCCCCCTGATCCTCGGCTCCTCGGATGGGAGCGCCGGTAGGAGTGTAGGGAATCACAGGCCCGAGCCGCCGATCGAAGGTCGGTGGTTGGTTTGGAGCTGCGCTGTCTGTTCTACTTTGGGAACTACATCTGTTTCCAAGGAGACCCGTGAAGATTCGCCGCACCGTCATCGCCACCGCAGCAGCAGTGGCTCTTTTCCTTCCTATTGCCGCATGCTCGAGTGATTCATCCTCCAGCAGCACGACCTCAACAACGGTCTCAAGCGGCGATCAGATTACCGATACCGCATGTCCATTCACCGGAACTATTGAGACCAGTTCGGGTGGCAATGCCGGAACGCCGTCAGCTTTAGGTTCGATTACCACGTCGAAGGAAGGATGTGTCGACAACATCCAACTGAAATTGGGTAGTGCAACGGGTGCTTGGACCGCTGCATACGCAACGGGACCAGTGGTCGATGCTTCGGGTGCAACTGTCGCAACGCAGGGTGCTGCGACGCTGGTCATCACCCTTGCTGAAGGAACCTGGACCGGGACCCCTGCCGCTCCCACGACTGTGCTTCCGCTTCAACTTGATTATGTGGAGTCGATCAACGTGGTCGCCGGTGCGAACGGGTCGCTCCTTGTTGCCTTTGGGCTTTCCACAAAAAAGCCTTACCAGGCGAGCGATTCGCAAAATCCGGCCTATATCTCGCTCGGTATTGGTTGAGAACTCGACCAATCCGTTGCGTTACAACAGATTTTCTTCGTGCCCGGCCACGGTGCCGGGCACGAGCTCGTAGGGTCACCTAACGCCATTCTAAATTTTCTACAGGCCGAACGAATTCATTTTTCAAGGAGCCACTATGGGTACGGATCAGATCTTCACTGCATCGGTCGTCATCACGATGAACGAAGCGGCTCCGCGCGCAACGGCGGTCGCGGTACGAGCAGACGGAACGATTGCAGCAGTTGGCGACGTTGATGTGTGCAAGAAGGCGCTACCCGATGCCACAGTGGTCAACCTCGGCGATACGGCCTTGCTGCCTGGATTTGTTGAGTCGCATTCGCATCCAGTGCTGAGCGGCATCATGACCCAATCCCCGGCGTATTGGATCGCTCCCTATGTGGGATACCCGAAGTGGAGCGATGTCACAGATCTTTTCTCGAAGCTTCAGAAAGAACAGCCCGCTGGTCAATTGTTGTTGTTCAACGGCCTTGACCGCTTGTTGCATGGCTGCGAGGCCCCTGATGCCAAAGCGCTTGATGCGTTCTTCCCCGATCGACCTGTCGTTGTTGCCGATAACTCTGGTCACGCGGTGTATTTGAATACCGCGGCCGTCAAGAAATTGGGTTGGGACGCCAAACCACCAGCAGACCCGGTCGGCGGTTCGTTCGGTCGCAATGCCGATGGTTCGCTTAACGGTATTGCCTATGAGATTCCAGCCATGATGGAAGCAGCAATGCCATTGGTGGGTGAAGTCGTAAAAAACCCTCTTGCTTCAGCGGCACAGTGGTATTCGTTGATGGCGGGAAATGGCATTACGTCGACATCGGAAATGACATTCAACGACTCGCTGAAGCCGGCATTTGAGGCAATGGCGGGTATTGCGAGTTGCCCGCTGCGCATTTCGCTTTATCACGTATCAACCGATGCAACCTGCGGCGAGAAGTTCGAATCAAAGATTCCAGCATCGATGCTTACCAAGAAGGGCATCAAGTTGTGGGCCGATGGTTCGCCATGGGTTGGAAACGTCGCACTCACGTTCCCGTATCTCGATACACCGGCGACGAAAGCGGCTGGGATCAAACCGGGAACACCGGGTATCGAAGTCATGAACTACACGCGTGAGCAACTCGATGTAATTCTCGATACCTACGCGCCGCAAGGGTGGCAAATGGCGTTTCATGTGAACGGCGATGCCGCGCTCGATGTTGTGCTCGACGCTTATGAAGCAGCGCTTACGAAGTTCAATCTTCTCGGCACCGACCATCGTTGGCGTATTGAGCATCTCGGTGCTGCTCGCACCGACCAGTTCGCTCGAGCGGCCACACTCGGTGTGTACGCCTCAATGGGCCCAGTCCAGTTCCAGTACTGGGGTGATCTGCTCGATGGTCAAGTGTTTGATCATGAACATGGTGCGCCTTGGTGTCGCGTGAAGGACGCGACCGTTGCAGGCCTTCGTCCCTCGTATCACAACGATGGTTCGGTAACGCCGCCGTCACCGCTTGCCAACATCAAGACCTGCGTGACCCGCACAACCAACTCAGGAGTTGAGCGCGGCCCAGAACAAAAAGTGACACTCGACCAAGCGCTTCGGGCGCAAACGATCGATGCTGCATTCATCCTTGGCCGAAAGCACGAGATCGGTTCGATTGAGGTTGGAAAGTTCGCCGATTTTGTGCAGTTGTCGGTTGATCCCTACACGGTCGACCCTATGGATCTCAGCGACGGGGTCTCTGTGCTGGGTACTTGGTTGTCGGGAGAGAAGATCGATCTTTTAGCGTTTGAGAAAGCTGCAGGCGTGATCGATCCGAAACCACATATGCATCTTGCGACAATCCCACGTAAGTGCTGCTGATGTCGCTAGCGCTCGTTAGTGCAGTGTGAAAGCCAAAACCACAGCGCACACAATTCCGTAGCTTCCGACAACGGCGCGTAGAACCGATGGCCTGAGACCAAGCGCAACGCGGGCGCCGAGCCATCCGCCGATGAGTGAAAGCGGTGCCATCAGCAAGACGGTCCACCACTGCACGGGGCCCCACAATGCAAAGATCACAACGGCGGCGATGTTGATTGCAAATTGCAAAACGCTCTTCAGTGCGTTCAGTTTCTGAAGGTGATCACTCAGGGTGATTCCCAACACGGCGAGGAGGATTATCCCAAGGACTCCTCCGAAATAGCCGCCATAAATGGCCGCAATGAAAACTCCGATCGTCGTAGCAAGTTCGTGATCATTTTTGGTGGACTCGCCGGGTTCGGTTTGGGCAGACGCGAACCGGCGCTGAATGACAGGTTGTAGAAGGAGCGCGAGGGCAGCGACCAAGACGAGCATTGGCACAAGGAACTTGAAGATGCGTTCGGAAGTCGTGAGGAGCAAGACGGCGCCGACCACCGATCCAGCGAAGGCGAATGGGAGCAACCTGCCGATACGGGCTTGTTGTCCCTCGAGTTCGTTTCGGTAGCCGGCGATGCCGCCTACATAACCGGGTACAAGCGCCACGGTGTTGGTGACATTGGCGGTGACGGGGCTAAAGCCGGCCGCAATGAGTGCCGGAAAGGTGAGAAGAGTCCCGCCTCCGGCGACAGCGTTGATGCCGCCGGCAAGAAGAGCGGAAACGGCGAGGAGGATGATGCCGCCGGCGCTCAGATTGTCCATGGGTCTTGATCGTACGGGGCGCGTCAGCACCGGTGGTGTGGTGGACTTGGATTTCCTGAGTTCGTGGGGGAATCGAATGGCAATCGTTGAAACAACAATGGCCGGCGACGGTGTCGCTCGGGTGACACTGAACGATCCCGATCGTTACAACGCACTCACGCCAACGCTTATCGATGGACTTGCTGACGCTTTTGCAGCAATCCGCCGAGATCGTGACGTGCGTGTCGTGATCCTGGACGGAAATGGCCGTGGTTTCTGCGCTGGTGCCGATATGAGTGGAACCGGTGGCGTGCCCGATCGTTCGCGTGGTCGTGGGCCGGTCGGATTTGTCCATGAGATGCAAGAACATCTGATGGAGGTCGTATTGGCAATCCATGAAACTCCACAGCCGGTTGTTGCTGCACTTCACGGTGCTGTTGTGGGTGGAGGATTGGCCTTAGCGCTTACGTGCGACCTTCGTGTCGCTTCGGCTGACGCGTTCTTTGCGTCACATTTCATTCGCGTGGGTTTGTCATCCTGCGATCTCGGAACGAGTTACTGGTTACCGCGAATTTGTGGGCCAACGATCGCTGCGGAGCTCATGCTCACCGGGCGTCGGTTCAGCGCAGATGAAGCGCGCGAGTACGGGGTGCTGAATCGAGTGACAGCTTCAGACGAGCTCCAGGTGACTGCTCTCGAGCTCGCAGGAATGATTGCTGACAACTCTGAGTACGGGGTGCGCATGACCAAAGTCGGGATGTGGGCCAATCTCGATGCGTCGAGTTTGCGCGCAGCAATGGAACTTGAAAACCGCACGCAGGTTCTTGGCACCTTCACTGGCAACATGACCGAAGCGGGCGAAGCGTTCCGGGAAAAGCGGACGCCTGAGTGGAAGCAGATGTGACATGCCTACGCAACGATTAAACGGTATTGATCTGTACTGGGAACAAGCCGGCGAGGGGCCTCGATTGCTGATGTTCAATGGCTCCGGTTCGACAATCGAGCGAATGCGGCCACTGTTCAACGTTCTCGCCACTCAGTTCGATGTTGTGCTGCATGATCAACGCGGACTTGGGCGAACCGAAATCCCCGAAGGTCCATATTCGATGGCGGACTATGCGACCGATGCCATTGCCCTCGTTGACTTTCTCGGCTGGGACACCTTTCACGTCATCGGGATCAGTTTTGGGGGCATGGTGGCTCAAGAATTTGCGGTCACCGTTCCCGAACGAGTCGAGCGGTTGGCATTGCTGTGCACATCACCTGGCGGCGAGGGTGGTTCTTCCTATCCGCTTCACAAAATCCGTTCCATGGATGCAGCGGAACGAGCAGCAATTTCAATGACAATTATGGATACGCGGTTTACCCCTGAGTGGCTCGATGAGCACCCATCCGATCGATTGTTCGTCGATGGTATTAGCGGTCAGTACGGCGCCAAAGCAGGCACAGAGGCTGAACGGGGTGAGATCGAACAGTTAAATGCGCGAAGTGTCCATGACGTATGGGGTCGTCTCGATCGGATTACCGCTCCGACCTTTATCGGAGCTGGTCGCTACGACGGCATCGCTCCTCTTTCAAATAGTGAAGCGATGGCCGAGCGGATTCCATACGCGCAATTGCACGTCTACGAGGGTGGGCACGGATTCTTCGCGCAAGATGCGACGGCATTCCCGGACATCTTCAGTTTTCTTGCAAATTGAACTTCTGGTGGCTTACGCCATCTGATTCATAAACTGATTGAGGTCGAAGTACTCGCGCCACTTCGCGATCTTGTCGCCCTCGAATTCAAAGATGCCGAGGACCGGAAGTTCAATTTCGCCGCCGTCTTCTTTTTCGAAGATGTCAACGCGCTCGGTGACTACCATCGGTCCGTTCGAAATCATATTGTCGATGCGGAACACCTTGACCTTGAGTCCGGCGGTGAAGCCTTCAATCATCATTCGAATCGCTTCATGGCCGACCATTGGATCGACCGGAATGTTGTGGTACACGCCGTCTTCGGTGAAGAACGCGACGACCTTGTCGTGGTCGCCTTCGGCCCAGGCATCGCAAAATTCCTGAACAAGTGCTTCGTACTTCGCTCCGTCGCTCATGGGGTTCCTTCGCAGTCTTAGGCAGCTGGCACTTCGCCAGTTGAGAAGCACATCCTGACACTCTGAGGCAACGGCTGTCCTGTCGATTGACTACGGTCCTTGTGAGGGGGAATCCATGTCAGAGAATCACGATGCAGGATCAATGGTTGATTTCGCGCTGAATCCGCTTCCCGGAGCTGAACTCCACGAGGTGTTACGAACTTTGCGATCCGAGCGTGGCGATGTGGCTCCGGTGACCTTCTTCGGAATGCCAACGTTCGCCATCCTTAGTTGGGATGCATTGCGTGAGTTCTTCGCCTCAAACGAGGAATTTCCGGGTGGCGAGGTCTACAAATACCAACTCGAAAAGACAGTAGGTCGAACGTTTATTTCGATGGACGGTTCAGACCATGACGTCTATCGGCGCCTTGTCACTCCCGCATTCCGTTCGCGTGCTGCAATTCGATTCGTCGATGAGGAGCTCACGCCCTTGGCCCACGAACTTCTCAATGGGTTGGTTGGGAAGGGAGAAGCCGACCTCATTGCTGAATTTACAAATCGGCTTCCGTTCTGGGCGATCAGTCAAAAACTCGGTCTGCCCGAAGGTTTCGAAGATCGTCAACGCGAGTGGGCCCTCGCCATTCTTTCCGAAACAAGTAACCCCGAGGGTGCTCGTCGGGCAGCTGATGAGCTTTCCGAAGTCATTGCTCCAGTAGTTGCTTTGCGGCGGAAAGATCCGGGGACTGACGTGATTTCCCAACTCGTCTCCGGAGAATTTCAGGGAGTGCAACTCTCAGATGATGAGGTGCACTCGCATGTTCGCTTGCTTTTTGCTGTTGGGGCTACGACAACATCCGACGCGCTGAGCAACCTTCTCTGGGCTCTCTTGCACCGGCCGGAACTTGTCGATCGAATCCGGTCGACACCCGAACTTCGGCCGGCACTCGTTCGAGAACTTCTGCGCTGGGAGCCACCGGTTCCGCTCCTGCCCCGTATGGCGCTGCGTGAGGGAACAATTAGCGGCGTGAACATTCCTGCGGGCTCAATGATTCTTGCCGGGATTGCATCAGCGAATCGAGATCCTGATCGTTTCGCCGAACCTGATGAGTTCGATATCGATAGGCCCGATGCCGACATTCTTACGTTCGGTTTTGGCGTCAAGTTCTGTCCCGGCACTCATATGGCCAAACAGCAACTTCTCGCCGCTCTCGACGTACTTCTCGATCGCCTTCCGGGGTTGAAACTGGCCGGCGACGATGCGGGGGCAGTTCCATCTGGATGCAATTTGCGTTCAGTTTCGTCACTCCGATGCGAGTGGGACTCCTAGGTTGCATTTCGCTGTGTCAGGTTGCGGGGCCTAGCGTGTGAACAGATTTCACTGAGGGGAATACGTCATGGCCGATTTCAGTATCGATCCAGCATTCCAAGAGCAGCTCGACTGGATTCGCGAGTTCGTAAAGACCGAGGTCGAGCCACTTGATTTGGCTTTTGCCGGCGAGGATATGGTCTACAACAAGGCCAGCGCGTTCTATGAAGAGGCGATTCGCCCACTGCAGCAAGTGGTAAAGGAACGTGGTCTGTGGTCCTGTCACTTGACTCCTGAGTTTGGAGGACAGGGATATGGGCAGGTGCAGTTGGCGTACATGAATGAAATTCTTGGCCGTTCACAGTTCGGCCCGACAGTGTTTGGAAATCAGGCCCCCGATTCGGGCAATGCCGAGATCATCGCTCATTACGGAACCCCCGAGCAGAAGGTGAAGTATCTCGAGCCGTTGCTCGATGGCCGCATCTCTTCGTGTTACTCGATGACAGAACCGCAAGGCGGGGCCGATCCCGGCGTCTTCACGTGTAGTGCTGTGCGAGATGGCGAGGAATGGGTCATCGATGGCGAAAAATGGTTCTCTTCGTCGCTGCGTTACGCCTCGTTCTTGATCGTGATGGTCATTACTGATCCCGATGTCGCAGTGCACAAGGGCGCATCAATGTTTCTCGTGCCGGCCGATTCACCTGGAATTGAAGTTGTTCGTAACGTTGGTGTTGGCCAGGAACATGATGGCCATGGCGGACATGCCTACGTTCGCTATAACAGCGTGAGGGTTCCGGCCGACCACCTTCTTGGTGGCGAGGGTCAAGCGTTCGCGATTGCGCAGACTCGGCTTGGCGGCGGACGCTTACATCACGCCATGCGCACGGTTGGCGCAGTGTCGCGTTGTCTCGACATGTTGTGCGAGCGTGCGCTCAGTCGCACCACACAGGGTGAACTCCTTGCCCGAAAACAAGCGACGCAGGAAAAGATTGCCGATTCATTTATTGAGCTTCTGCAATTCAAGCTCCAAGTACTTCATGCAGCCTGGGTCGTCGATCAAAAGGGCGGCCATGCGGCACGGAAGGAAATCGCCGCAGTAAAGGTGGCAACGCCGAAGGTGTACCGCGAAGCAGTTCTGCGGACGATGCAACTGCATGGTGCGCTCGGTGTCTCAAATGAAATGCCATTGGCGAACATGCTCATGGCGTCAGTCACGATGGGAATCGCCGACGGACCAACTGAGGTTCATAAGTTCACCGTCGCGCGCGAAGTACTCAAAGAGTATTCGCCGGCCGAAGGTGATTGGCCGAGCGAGCACCTTCCGGAACGAAGAGCAGCCGCGCGTGCTGAATATTTCGATCTACTTGAACGCTCTGCTGCCGATCGTTAATCGGAGGGTTAGTAGCCGCCGCCGAGTTTGCGGTGATCCCAAGAGATGGTGCGCTCGACATTGAGTTTCACGACAACGCGCTTGTGAAGCATCATCTCGACTGCACCCTTCATCTCTTCGGTGTACGGCGCCATGTAGCGATCGAACACGCTGATGCCCAGTTCGAACATGCGGTCGGGATCATCGATGATTTCGGCTTTGCCGATGAGGGTGACGCCACGAAGGGTTTCGTAAGTTTCGCCGTCCTCGACAAGCACCGTGAGGTTGGGGTTACGACGAAGGTTCATAACCTTTTGGGCCTTGGCCTTGGACTCAATGCCGATGCAGCCTTCGAGGAATCCGTACCACATCGCGATTGAGTGGATGCTGCCGTCGGAGTTGAGGGTCGACATGGTCATCGAACGGCGACCAGAGAGGAATTCGTCGATTTCTTCCTGGCTCATCACAATCTTGTTGCGCTGCTTGACGCCACGCTGCGGTTCTTCGTCGGCCATGGTTCCCCCTCGTTGTGCGGACCGGAGAACGGTAACACCGAGCCCGGTGGAGATGACCATCTGCCGCTGAGCGCGTAGGGTTCGCATGCCTGCGGCCGAAAGGGGCCGCAGACTCCGGTTGAGAGGAAGAACACATGACGCAGGCCGAAACCGCCAAAGCAATTGCTATGCCAGTTGGCGAACTGGGCGGAGCCTTCATGCTTGATGGTGCCACCTACGCACGAGGTGCAGAACTGGGCTTTTCGGGCATCGACTTTTACGTACTCGGTCGAGGTGGCGTTTTGGGCGACACCGTTGCCGATGTGGTGTCGTCAGCGTTCTTTTTCTGGAATCCCGAACAAGTTCGTACGCAGTGGGAACTTGCGCGCAAGGTAATGGACCCAGCCAAGGCCGCGGTTGAGTGGGCCGACCTCTGTCACGCCTATGGCGAGGCGCATCTTCCCGATTTTGATGGGTTCAACCGATTCTCCGAACTTGCTGCGAAGGTGTGCGATGCCGCGTCGCCTGCGGGTGCTGCGCTGTTTGCAGGTTGGCGGACACTTCCGGTTCCCGGGGTTGATCGCCCAAAGGCTCGTGCGCAGCATTATCTCAACTCCCTGCGCGAACTTCGCGGTGGCTTGCACGGCGGTGCGATTCTCGCAATGGGACTTTCGCCTGCTGAAGCAGTCGCTGTGCATTCACCCGGGATGGCACCGGTGTTTGGTTGGGATGTTTCGACCATTCCTGTCGATGACATCTCCAAGGGTGAATGGAAGACCGCAGAAGCAGGAACTGACCTTGCAATGGCGCGTGTATTGCACGCGCTAACGGCAGAAGAATGTGCTGAATTCGAGAAACTCGTTCTTGCTCTACACAATGCTGTGAAGGCCGCCAAGAAAGGTTGATCGTTATGGATATTCGTGAAGCGCTCTACACAACTCGTGCCATGCGTCGGGTGAAGCCCGATCCAATTCCGATGGATGTGCAAGCTCGGATCATGGATGCTGCTGTTCGCGCGCCGAGTGGTGGCAACACACAGAACTGGCGGTTCCTTCTTGTTGACGATCCCGAGGTGAAGTCGAAACTCGGACCGATCTATCGCCAAGCAATGTCGGTGCTTTGGGGTTCTTATTACAAGGATCGTATTGATGCAGCGCATGCTGCTCCTGAACTTGAAGAATCGAAGTCGATGCTTCGTGTTCAAAAGTCAGCGCAATGGCTGGCCGACAACTTCGAAATGGTCCCTCTGTATATGTTCGGTTTTGCGCAGCACGACCCCAGTGGTTCGTCGGTCTACCCCGCGCTCTGGAACGCGCAACTTGCAGCACGTGCTGAAGGAGTCGGCACATCACTCACTCAGGTTCTCGTGTTCCATAACGACGAAGTGCTCGACATCCTCGGCGTTCCGAAGGACGAAGGCTGGAACATGCTCGGCTGCGTGTCACTTGGCTACCCGACGGGAAAGTGGGGCGTCGCGACGCGTCAGCCAGCGCACGATGTGTCGTTCCGCAATCAGTGGGGCTCCGACGTCGGCTTCCGCGACGACGAACCGCTGTGGCCCTAAGTCCTTAACGGGGGACTAGTAGTTAGTTCTCTTCAGCTGCCGGCGCCCAATGGGTTCGCAGGTCGGCCAGCCAGTCGGGAAAGTCGACCGGTGGGTCGGGTAACTGCGTAACGCCGTGTTCGGCGAGCGCAGCCTCGAACACCTCGGGCTGGTCGCCCCACGAGCGCGGGTCGCCCATCATGACCTCGTACAACTTTGCGCCTTCTTCGCCGGCTCGGATTGGCCCGAACGCAGCACCAAATGGAAGTTCCACATGCGTGCCTGCCGGGCACCAGCGATCGCCGAACCAAAGACCACCATCGATAACAAACACGATGTGTGGCGAGTAGTGGCCGTGTCGACGCACCATCATGCCCGGGTCGTATTCGGCATAGAGCGAGAGGTACTGCGGGTCGGGGCTGAACGCGAACCATTTCTCGCGCACGTAGGAGGTTGACCCGTCGGCATTCTGCTGAGCGCGACACAACTGCCACGGCATATCGGGGTCGTCCATGTGGCGAAAGATGACTTCTTTGCCGGGGATCGGTAGCGGAACTTCTGTTGGATCGATGCTCATGCGATGAAGTCGAAGTCGACATGAGCCGACTCGATGCCGCGCACGAATGCGTTTGCCATTTCGACCGGCGCCGTGCCTGGTGTCAGCTTCCAACCCGAGGTGCGACGAAGAAGCTCTTCGAAAAATACACGGATCTCGAGACGAGCAAGTGACGCTCCTAAACAGAAGTGTGTGCCGAAACCGAATGCGATGTGGTTGTTCGGCGTGCGATCGACGAGGAATTCCTCGGGCCGATCAAAGTACTTTTCGTCACGGTTGGCTGAGGAGTACATGAGTACAACCTGGTTGCCCTTTGGGATGGTGACGCCATTTACTTCGGCATCGACCTTCGCAACGCGACACATGTTGTGGATCGGCGTGACGTAGCGAATCATTTCTTCGACAGCAACAGTGAGGTCGGCGCCATTTCGCAACTTCATCATTTCAGCGGGATTGCTGATGAGATTGAGAATTGTCCAGGCAATGACAGTTCTCGTGGTCTCGGCCCCACCGTCAAGGAGCAATAGCGCGTCGGCGATTGCATCGTTGGGATCGAACGGGCATCCGTCGACTTCAGCGGTTGTGTAGAACGAGAAAATATCGTCGGCTGGACAGGACTTTTTAGATTCGAAGAGTTCGGCTGCGGCGCCAGCAAATTCAATTGCTGAAGTCATCCCAACTTCGTTGAAATAACGAGGACCACCCCCAAGGGCAATGGTGGTTTCTGACCAATGCTTCAATTTCGGCCAATCGGCTTCGTCGAAGCCGAGGAGTTTGCCGATCATCATTGCGGGGAGTGGAGCAGCGACGTCGTTGATGATTTCGGCAGAACCGCCTTTGTCGCGAACGGCATCAAGAATTCCGGTGACCTTTGCCCGGATGTCGTCTTCCCATGCGCTTGCAGCACGTGGAGTGAACCGACGAGAAACCATGTTGCGGCGCTTCATGTGGAGCGGGTCGTCAAGGCCGATGATGGCGTTGTCGGCGGGAAGGTTCGGTCGGTATCCGCCCTTTTCCTGGTCGGAGTTGATGAAGACGTCCTTGCGCTTTTCGATCTCGACGATGTCGTCATAGCGCGAGATCCCCCACAGCTCGTTGACTTCGTCCCAGTAGACCGGTTCGTTGGCGCGCATCCATGCGTACGTGGGATATGGGTCGCCGCCGTACAACTCAGGGGCGAGAAGATCTATTGCGAGCCGTTCCATGGTCCCTCCAAGGCAATGAACTCAACCGATCGGTTGTGCAGACCGGATGGTACCGCTGTCTGCGGTTCCAAGGTTCCGCGGGTCTTGGTCATCGGCTGACGCGGGTAGTAGCCCGCGGTAACGCCCCGGTAACCCATGTATGAGGCCATGACCTCGAAATCGATATCGGCGGGGCTCGGCAGCGGAACTTCTGTTGGATCGATGCTCATCCGATGAAGTCGAAGTCGACATGAGCCGACTCAATACTGCGCACGAATGCGTTTGGCATTTCGACCGGCGCCGTGCCTGGTGTCAACTTCCAACCCGAGGTGCGACGAAGAAGTTCCTCGAAAAACACACGGATCTCGAGGCGAGCGAGCGATACGCCCAAGCAGAAGTGTGTGCCGAAACCGAATGCGATGTGGTTGTTCGGCGTGCGATCGATGAGGAATTCCTCGGGCCGATCAAAGTACTTTTCGTCACGGTTGGCTGAGGAGTACATGAGTACAACCTGGTTGCCCTTTGGGATGGTGACGCCATTGACTTCGACGTCGACATTTGCGACTCGACACATGTTGTGAATCGGCGTGACGTAGCGAATCATCTCTTCAACCGCGACGGTGAAGTCAGCGCCATTACGGAGTTTCGCTTCTTCGGCGGGGTTGGTGATGAGATTGAGAATCGTCCAAGCGATCACGGTACGCGTGGTTTCTGCGCCACCATTGAGAAGAAGCAATGCGTCGGCGATTGCATCGTTGGGATCGAACGGGCATCCGTCGACTTCAGCGGTTGTGTAGAGCGAAAAGATGTCGTCGGCGGGGCAGGTCTTTTTAGATTCGAAGACTTCGGCTGCGGCGCCAGCAAATTCAATTGCTGAAGTCATCCCAACTTCGTTGAAATAACGAGGACCGCCACCGAGAGCGACGGTGGTTTCTGACCAATGCTTCAATTTTGGCCAATCGGCTTCGTCGAAGCCGAGGAGTTTGCCGATCATCATTGCGGGGAGTGGAGCAGCGACGTCGTTAATGATTTCGGCAGAACCGCCTTTGTCGCGAACGGCATCAAGAATTGCGTTCACCTTTGCCCGAATGTCGTCTTCCCACGAGTTCGCAGCACGTGGCGTGAAACGACGCGACACCAAGTTGCGGCGCTTTTGATGTAACGGATCGTCAAGACCAATGATGGCGTCGCGAGCCGGGATATTCGGTCGGTAGCCGCCCTTCTCCTTGTCGGAGTTGATGAAGACGTCCTTGCGCTTTGCGATCTCGACGATGTCGTCATAGCGCGAGATACCCCAGAGCTCGTTGATTTCGTCCCAGTAGATCGGTTCGTTAGCGCGCATCCATGCGTACGTGGGATATGGGTCGCCGCCGTACAACTCAGGGGCGAGAAGATCTATTGCGAGCCGTTCCATGGTCCCCCCAAGGCAATGAACTCAACCGATCAGTTGTGCACACTCCATGGTATCTCTGTCCGCGGTTCGATTGTCCCGCGGGTCTTGGCCATCGGCTAACGCGGGCCTTAGCCCGCGGTGACGCCCCGGTCGCTCGAGAAGATCGCTCCGTGGATGTTGGTTGAGCCAGGAGCAGCGACGAGCGCGATGAGTTCGGCGATGTCATCGGCCTCACCCTGCCCCCGGTAACCCATATATGGGGTCATGAGCTCGAAGTCGATGTCGGCGGGGATCTGGAAATTCTGTGTGAGGTTGGTTTCGATTGCACCTGGAGCGATTGCATTGACCCGGATCTTCGTCTTTGCGTATTCCATGGCCAACGAACGTGTGAGTTGGACAACAGCACCCTTCGTCATGCAATAGGCCGTCGTGTAGGCCTGACCCATGAGCCCTGCGTTTGATGCGATGTTGACGATGTTGCCGTCAGACGCGAGCAAATGGGGAACGGCGGCCTGACAAAAGAAAAACGGCGCATCCATGTTGACCGCAGCCATACGTCGGTACTGCGCTTCGGTCATGTCAGCGAAATGAAACGCTCCGGCGATTCCAGCCACATTGACGAGGACATCAAGTCGACCGAAGGCCTCAACCGCTTCGGCAATCGCATCGAAACATTCCGAACGCTCGGAAACATCGCCAACTCGCGAGACAGCGGTCCCACCAGCCGAAGTGATCATTGAGACCGACTCGGCCAATGACTCGGGGTTTACGTCATGGACGAAGACCTCGGCACCCTCGGCGGCCAGTCGCAGAGCCGTGGCTCGACCAATCCCAGAGCCTGCGCCGGTAAGAAAGGCAACCTTGTCGTTGAATCGGCCTGGAACGAGATACGGCATGTCGGTCTCCTCGTGGGTGGACAGGCGGAGATCGTCGCACATTGGCGAACTTCAGGCCGTCGAAGTGACGAGGTATCGCGAGGTGGTTCAGTCGCGATACGTTGCCAAGGCGCTGCACTGCCAAGGGGGCACTGCGGGAGAGGAGCTTGAGATGGACATCAAGGCCGGTAGCCGACTCGCTTGCCCGGAGTGCAGCGTCGAACTCGTCGTGGTCCGTCCCCCGAGCTCTGCTGTCGTTCTCACCTGCGGTGGTGTTGAAGTAGTCGACGCCGCTGCCGATCGTCCCGGTGGTGGCCATGCCGACGTCAGTGGCGATGGCACCCTGGTTGGCAAGCGTTACGCCGATGAAGACTCAGGAATGGAAGTGTTGTGTGCCAAGCCCGGTCCGGGTGCATTGGCTGCCGATGGCCGCGAGGTCCCCATCAAGGGCGCCAAGCCGCTTCCGTCCTCTGACTGATCTGAAGGTCATCGCGTGAATCTTTCGCTCCTGCTCGAGATGTCGGCATCGACGCTCGAGGATCGTCGTGCTGTTACTTCTGGAACTCGGTCGCTCAGTTACGCCCAACTCGATGCAGCTGCACGTCGATGTGCCGCGAAGTTTTTGTCGATGGGTGCGACCGGCGTTGTGTATTGCGGTACGAATGACGCAAGTTTTCCGATCGCAGTCTTTGGGGCTGCCTATGCCGGCCTTCCGTTTATTCCACTGAACTATCGCTTGGGTGACGAGCAGTTGCAGCCACTAGTTGAAGCGAATCGTGGCGCGGTTGTCATCGCTGAAACGGCAAAGATTCCCGGGGCCGATCCTGAGATGGTCGTGCTTCGCTCAACGTTGCTTGATGCGTCATTTTCAACCTCAGCCGATATCGAACTTCCGCCATTTGTCGATCCTGAAGATGTCGCCATTGTGCTCTACACCTCGGGTACTTCAGGAACTCCGAAAGCTGCGTTGCTTCGTCATCGCCATTTGACTGCATACGTGATTGGCACCGTCGAGTTTGCTGGCGCCGAACCCGACCAAGCCGCGCTTGTAACTGTGCCGCCGTACCACATTGCTGGTCTCGCCAACTTGTTGTCGAATATGTACTCGGGTCGCCGGATTGTGTATCTCGAGTCGTTCGACGCGCAGTTGTGGCTCGACACTCTTCGAAACGAACGTATTACACAAGCCATGGTTGTTCCCACGATGCTCGCTCGGGTTGTGCAACACCTCGACGGTTCACCGGCCGACGCTCCGATGTTGGCAACGCTTTCTTATGGCGGCGCTCGTATGCCGCTGCCCGTTCTTGAACAGGCGCTCGAGTTGTTCGTCGGAACTGGTTTCGTGAATGCCTATGGCCTTACGGAAACCTCATCAACTATCGCGTTGCTTGGCCCCGAAGATCACGACGCCGCATTCGCTGGTGATCCTGTCGCCAAAGTTCGTCTTGGTTCTGTCGGCAAGGTGCTCCCCGGTATCGAGGTTGAAGTTCGTGACGAGGCTGGCAACGTCCTTCCTGTGGGCGAACCCGGTCTGGTGTTCTTGCGTGGCGAGCAGGTGTCAGGCGAATACGAAGGCGGAAGCGTTGTCGACGCTGAGGGCTGGTTTCCGACCAAAGATCGCGGCTGGATCGACGAAGACGAGTACCTCTTTATTGAAGGCCGTGCCGACGACACGATTATTCGCGGTGGTGAGAACATCGCCCCTGCCGAAATCGAAGACGTACTTCGCCGCCACGAAGCGGTTGTCGATGCCGCTGTTGTCGGAATCCCCGACGACGAATGGGGCCAGCAGATCGCTGCGGTAGTTGTTATTGCTCCGGGCAAGTCGGTTGGCGTCGACGAACTTCACGACTATTGCCAGCTGCATCTGCGGAGTTCGAAAACGCCCTATCGCATCGAGTTCCGTGACGAACTGCCGCATACGCCTACCGGCAAACTTCTTCGCCGAGAGGTACTTGCTGACCTCTTGGGGTGAGCAATTCGGCAACTTTCTCCTAGATTGATCGTCGTGGACTTCACTCTCGACGACGAGCACATTGCGCTGAAGGCTGAGGCCGAGGAATTCGCAGTTGCAGCGGTCGCCAAGTACGGCCGCTTTAACGATTCGTGGTTGTGCTCGTTTTCGCGTGAGTGTTCGCAGGAACTCGCGGCACGCGGTTGGATCGGCATGACCTGGCCGGAAGAGTTCGGCGGAGGCGGACGTTCGCCCGTCGATCGATTAATTGTGAGCGAAGCGCTTATCACCGCTGGCGTGCCGATCGGGGCAACGTGGTTTGCTGATCGTCAGATGGGTCCGGGCCTTTTCACGTTTGGAACCGCTGAACAGTGCGAGCGCTATTTGCCTGAAATTCTTGCGGGCGATGTCACATGGTGCATCGGCATGTCTGAACCCAATAGCGGTTCGGACCTTGCTTCGCTGAGTACCTCGGCAGTTCGCGATGGCGATGAATGGGTAATCAATGGTCAGAAGATTTGGACCTCGTTCGCCCATGAATCGAACTATTGCTATTTGATCTGTCGAACCGAATCGATTCCCGGAAAGCCGCATCTCGGAATTAGCGAAATCATCATTCCGATGGACACCCCGGGTATCGAAGTTCGGTCGATTCGTGACATGGTCGATGCTCGGCACTTCAACGAGGTGTGGTTCGACAACGTTCGTGTTCCGGTTGGCAATTTGGTTGGGGTCGAGGGCAAAGCCTTCTCGCAGACCATGAAGCAACTTGAACACGAGCGCGGGGGCATCGATCGTTTGGTGTCGAACCGAGCGCTTTACCTTCACGTACTCGAACGGGCGGACACTTCCGATCCAGTTGTTCGTCAGGAAATTGCCGAACTCGAAATCGGATTCACGGTGGGACGACTGTTGGTGTATCGCAGTGTGTTGGGGCAAACTCCGGCAGGTTTCGCGGCGGGTACCAAATGTGTCTGCACCGAATACGAACAGCGTGTAGCTGACTTTGCCGCTCGGATCTTGGGGCCAGAGGCAATGTTGCTTTCGGACTGGTCCGCAGAAATCGCTTACGCGCCGGCCTACACCATCATGGGTGGGACCTCGGATGTCATGCGCAACATCTTGGGTGATCGGGTACTTGGCCTTCCTCGGTGACAGGGTCGGCATCAGTGTCTAAGACCGGCAACAATGACGGCATGATCACGTTGGATGTCACCGACCGAGTTGCCACCATCACTCTGAACGACCCGGGACGTCGGAATATCGTTTCGGCTGCTCTCAACGCTGCGGTTGCCGAAGGGATGGACGAGCTCGAATCCCGAGATGATGTCGGAGCCATTGTGGTCACCGGCGCACCGCCAGCCTTCTGCGCAGGTGCTGACCTCGATGATCTGGCTGCATGCGATACCGAGGAAAAGCTGCGCACGATCTACTCAGGATTTCTGCGCCTGGCCGATTCGCCACTGCCAACAATCGCTGCGGTAAACGGCGCTGCCGTTGGCGCAGGACTAAATCTTGCATTGGCCTGCGATGTGATCCTTGCTGGCGAATCAGCAAAGTTCGACACGCGCTTCTTGCAGATAGGCCTGCACCCCGGAGGCGGAAACACCTGGAGGCTTCGTCGTATTACCGACTTGCAGACCACGATGGCACTTGTCTTGTTCGGCGAGGTCGTCGGTGGTGCTCGTGCCGCGGAGATCGGGTTGGCGTGGAAATGCGTCCCCGATGCGGAGCTTCTAGGTGTTGCGCAGACCATGGCAGCGAAGGCTGCTGCCGGCCCGACCGCTGTCGTCCGTTCAATGAAAGCGACGATTTTGGCCAACGACGCAATTACGAATTCTGAAGACGCAGTTTCAGCAGAACTTGGTCCTCAACTTGCATCTTTGAGCGGTGATGCCTTCGTTGAGTTATTGGCAAAGCTCCGTGCTCAGATTGCATCGAAGTCCTGAACGGTGAGTTCGGCGTCATCAGGCTGGGACCTCGCAGTCGACTTCGCTGATCAAGCGATCAACCGACACGTTGCGTTAGGGCTCCCATCTATCGGCACCGGGGCTGAACTTCTTTCGCAACGATCGCTCTTCACCGATGTTTCGACTCGCCGCCAAGTGTCGATGGGCGGACACTGTCAATTACTTCGCACCGCTGACGGCTGGTGTGCAGTGCACCTTCCTCGGCGTGACGATCTCACTCTTCTACCCGCATGGTTGGGAGTCGACGCGGAGATTGACGAGATTCCGTGGGGGGCAATTGCAGCGGCGCTTTCATTGCGATCCGCCAGCGAGGTTGTGCAGTCCGGCCAGGAACTTGGTCTGGCTATTTCGATGCTGCCCGTTGAGGAAGATGACCAACTTCGAGACCGTGGCACTACGAATCCCGCTCGTCCGTGGATCCAAAGGCGGGTGGGAACGCGCCAGCACGACATTTCGTTAGACGGTGCGCGCGTTGTTGATCTGTCATCACTTTGGGCCGGGCCTCTGTGCTCTCGGATTCTCACCGAGGCTGGGGCGAAGGTTGTGAAAGTGGAATCCTCGAGTCGGCCCGACGCGTCGCGTGATGGCGACCGAGCGTTCTTCGATTGGCTTCACGCGGGACAGAAATTCACTTCGCTGCCACTCGAAGACCCTTCCGGTGTCGCTGATCTTGTCGCTCTTCTCGAACAGGCCGATGTGGTGATTGAAGGTTCACGCCCACGAGCACTTGATCGGCTTGGCATAGTTCCGGCCGAGATTGTCGCGAAGCGTCCCGGCGCTGTCTGGTTATCGATTACGGCTTATGGCCGTTGCGGGCCTTGGCGCGATTGGGCGGGATTCGGCGACGACTCTGCAGTTGCAGGTGGATTGGTGGATCGCGCCGCTTCGGGAGTTCCGAGTTTCGTTGGCGATGCCGTCGCCGATCCATTGACTGGTTTGCTCGCGGCAGCAATTGTCGCTGACGCGGTCGGTCGTGGTGGGGGTGTCACGATCGATGTGGCATTACGTGAAGTGGCGCGCAGTGCTGCTGCTGCAGCAAGAGTTGTGTGGTGAGTATGCGCACGGTGATTTCTAATGCCGAGGTTGATGGTCGCCTGGTATCGGTCGTGATCGAAGACGAAATCATCCTCGCAATTGATGACCGCGCGCCCTCGGGGGAATTCAGCGCCATCGATGCAAATGGTGCAGCACTCATCCCAGGTCTTCATGATCACCATGTGCATCTTTTGGCGATGGCCGCGCGGCTCGAGGGCGTGGATCTTGATGCTCTTGAAGACGCTGACGCTTTCGATCGCGCCTTGACAACTGCAGCGGCTTCAGCTGGCGATGGCTGGGTACGCGCGTCGGGATACGACGAGCATCGGCATGGGCTGCTTGATTGCCATCGTCTTGATGTGTTGGTTGGGACGTCCAAGGTTCGTGTTCAGCACCGTTCTGGACTGGCGTGGGTGTTGTCCTCGGCAGGTCTTGGCGCGGTTCTCAGCGATGACATCCCAACAGGAGTTGAACTCGATGCCAACGGGAGGCCGACCGGTCGCCTTCTTCGCCTCGATGCGTGGTTGGCCGAACGTGTTGGAGTGAGTGCTCCCTCACTTCAGAAAATTGGCGCCCAACTCTCATCATTTGGAGTTACTGGCGTTACTGACGCCACCTACAACCTTGGGGCTGGCCGTGCCGAGTTACTTCGGCAGGCGGTGCAAAGCGGTTCATTGCCGCAATCGCTGACGTTGCTCGGCGTGAATGATGATGAGCGCGAGTCTGTTGAAGGGTGGGCAACCGTTGGCCCAGTAAAGATTTTGGTCGATGAAGTCGTTGGCCTTGATGTTGACCTGCTCGCCAAACACATCGAGGCTCACCATTCCGTTGGACGTGCCGTCGCCGTCCACGCGGTGTCGCGAGCTGAAACCGTCACGGTGGCGACCGCAATGGCACTCGCGGGAATGATGCCTGGCGATCGCATCGAGCATGGTTCAGTGCTTCCGACCGATCTCGACTCGTTGCTCGCAGCGGGGGGAGTGACAGTCATTGTGCAGCCCGCGCTCGTGAGTGAGCGCGGTGATCACTACTTGGAAGTTGTTGACGGCGAAGATCTTCCGTTTCTTCATCGGGCGGCGTCGCTCCTTGAGTCAGGTGTTCGGGTGGCGGCGGGAAGTGATGCGCCCGTGACATCGGCCGATCCGTGGCTCGCTATCGCTGCGGCGTCGACACGAACCACACGAACGGGTCAACGTTTGGGAGCGACTGAGCGAGTTCCGGCTGCGACAGCGCTCGGTTGGTATCTCACTGATCCCCTCGATCCGAGTGGGCCCATTCGTCGCGTAAAGGTTGGTGCCCGGGCAGATCTTTGCCTCCTTGATGCGTCACTCGCCGAGGTACTCACCGACCCAAATGCATCGCATGTGCGCAACACATGGGTGGGAGGCAGGCTGGTGTACTCATGATCGCCGCTCAAACGCCTTCGGCTCTCCTCAATCTCATTGCCGATGGGCTTGATGACACTGCGTTGGACTCGGTTTTGTCGTGGCCGGCTGTTCTCGTTGATTTAACTCCACCGTTCAGCGTCACTGACCTATTGCGTGCAACCCAACTTCTTCAGACCGCACCAGTAGTTCTTATTGGTATTTCGGAAAATGTGGTGGCCGATGACTCGGCAGTTTTAGGTCTGGACGTTTTGTTGTGTTCGTCTGATGTTGCTCCCTCTCCCTGGGTGGCCTGCGGGTCGTTGTTGAACGAGTCAGTTGCTGCACTGGTCGCTTCGATTGCCGCGTCACCGGATGCGGCAATGGGCCTGACGCAATTGCTGCGTGTGAGTGAACATTCCTCTGCCGCCGAGGCAGTTGTTGCCGAATCTTGGGTGTACAGCCTTTTGCAAGGTGGTGAGCGCTATTTGACATGGCTTGCTGGTCGCTCATCGCATACGCCAAGGCCTCGACCCGAGCATTCTGTTGTCAACGTGCAACGTTTCAGGGATGAATTGCGGATCACGTTGAATCGACCCGAGGTTCACAACGCGTATGGCGCGCGAATGCGCGACGAGTTGGTGGAGGCATTTCGACTCGTTGATGTCGATCAGACGATCTCTCGGGTAGTGCTTTGCGGAAACGGCCCGTCGTTCTGCAGTGGCGGCGACCTCGATGAGTTTGGGACTGCGCCCGCGCCAGTCGAAGCGCACAGTATTCGAACACGACGTAATGCTGGAATTGCGCTTTCGGCGATTGCTCAACGAGTTGAGGCGCATGTTCACGGAACCTGTGTCGGCGCTGGCGTGGAGTTGCCGGCGTTTGCATCGCGAGTAGTGGCACACCCGGACACAACGTTCTTGTTGCCGGAAATCTCGATGGGGCTCGTTCCGGGAGCAGGCGGAACCTCAAGCATCCCGCGTCGGATCGGCAGGCATCGAGCCGCATATTTCGGACTGTGTGGTCGGCCAATTGATGTCACGACCGCTATGGCATGGGGCTTGATCGATGCCGTCGATGCCCAAGTTTTCGAACAAGGTAAGGACACCAGTGGCTGACGACCCAACAGTCGGTTCAACGCAATGGGCTGAGTGGCGCAAGGCGGTTGATCTCGACGATTACGAATCTCGCTGGGATCGCATGGCCGAAAATGGCGAGAACCCGCACGGTGAAGTCGATTTCGTCATGCAGTTCGAACCGAAGACGGCGCTTGATGCTGGCTGCGGATTCGGACGGGTTGGTATCGAACTCAATGCGCGTGGTGTGGAAATCATCGGGGTCGATCTCGACCCCGACTTGCTTGCGCGGGCAAAGCGTCGGGCGCCGGAACTCGATTGGCGACTCGCAAATCTTGCAACGGTGGATCTCGGCCATCAGTTTGAGCTCGTCGTGGTCGCCGGAAACGTGATCGGCTTCGTTGACGCTCCAGAGCGCTCCCTCGCAGTGCAGAACTGTGCTCGGCACGTGGCTCCCGGTGGGTGGTTGGTGATGGGCAATCAACTCAAGGCCACGTGGCCAACGATTGAAGAGTTTGATGAATGGTGTTCCGGTGAAGGTCTTGTCCCGGTCGAACATAAGGCGGGGTGGGAGGGCGAGGTGTTGGGTGAGGGCCCGGACTACGTCGTAACTGTGCATCGGCGTCCTACCTCGTGAGCTTGGTCTTGCGATTGCACTGACTGCTCTGTGGCAGGATCATGGCGCACGCCATTCGGGGGGCCGACACGATGACTGATCTCACAGAACCAACGGAAGTTCCCGTCAAAGACATCGGAACACTGCGGAGCCGGGCCGAAGGCGCAGGACCAACAACTCGCCGTCCGATCACGGTTCCGGCAGAGCGCTACTACTCACCTGAATTTGCCGCCCTTGAAGAAGAGCGCATGTGGCCGCGGGTTTGGCAATTGGCAACAACGATCGACGCGGTCTGCGATCCAGGTGACTGGGTCGAGTTTTCTGTTGGAAAATTATCGGCGATCATTCTTCGCGATGAAAATGGCGTTCTTCGTGCCTTCCAAAACGTCTGCATGCATCGCGGTATTGAACTTTGTGAAGGATCGGGCACTGGCCGCACCGAACTTCGCTGTGGCTTTCATCGTTGGTGCTGGAACCTCGATGGTTCTCTGAGTGAGATCCCGAGCCGCCGAGATTTCGGGGTTATCGACAATGACGCTTACGGGTTGCCTCCGGTCCTTGTCGACTCATGGGGTCCTCTTGTTTTTGTGAACTTCGATACCGATGCAATGAGCCTTGCCACCTATTTAGGTGGGGCACCGACTGATGCTGACTACCTCAAATTGGACGATTTCCATTGCCGGTTTGAAATCAGTGTGAAGGTGCCGGCGAATTGGAAAACCGCCGCCGATGGATTCAGCGAGACCTATCACGTGCAGGGGTTGCATCCCGAGTTGCTCAAGGTTTTCGCTGATCTCGATAACCATCAGGTGTTCTGGGATCACGTCGGCCGTAGTCGCCAGCTTTACGGCGTTCCGTCTCCGCGAATTCGTCCTACGCCGACCGACCAAGAAGTATGGGAAGCATTCGCTTCGGTGTACTCGGCCCGCGCTGGGCTCGATGCCGCAGCACCTGGCCCAGCACCGGCCATTCCTGAGGGCTCAAGTCTTTTCGAGGTCATGGCCAAGTGCGTGCGCGAAGCGCAAGCCGCGAAGGGTGTTGATCTTTCCGAGTACACCGATATGCAAATCATGATGATGGATCAGCACAACGTGTTCCCCAACATCACCGTCTTGATCCATCCAGACCTCCTTTCGGTTCTTCGCACGCGTCCGGGCGATTCGACCGATGAATGCTGGCTCGACATCTTCAATTTCGATCGAGTTGGAGCGAGCGCTTCGCGCAACAAGCCGATGAAACTCGAAGTCCCGCTTGATTCAATGGCCTTCGGCACTGTCTTCAACCAAGACTTCGACATGTTGCGAACGGCCCAGCGAGGCTTGCATCAACCAGGGTTTACGCGGATCACGCTGTCGCAAGAGGAAAGTCGTATTTTGAATAACCAACTTGCGCTTGAGCGCTACCTCGGAATTTCACCGAGTGAGATTGAGGGCGATCTTCCGTAATGGTTGTTGCGACTGCAACTCGTCGTCGGGCTGATGGAGGCCCGAGCGCGCGATCGCTGCTCATTAGCGTCTTGGGGCAATGGGTTGGCCCGAAAGACACGCCAGTGTGGACAGCGACGTTGGTTGGCGCGCTTGAAGCACTCGGAATCGAACCTCGGGCAGCGCGCCAAGCGGTGAACCGAACCGCAGCCGACGGATGGCTCGAAGGCGAGTCAGTTGGTCGATACACCCGATGGCGACTCACAAGTTCCGGTCGCCGAATGATTGGCTCGGCGGTGCCTCGCGTGCAGCGTTCGATCGTCGCCGATCAAAAGTGGGACGGAACGTTCTTGCTGCTGATGCTCACTGGCACTGCGCTTGATCGCGAGGCGAGAGAACGATTGGCGGTGGGCCTCGACTTTGAAGGTTTTGGCACGCTTGGCACCGGAACGTGGGTTGCGGTGGGTGAGGGGTCGCGAGAAGGGGCCGAGGTTGTTCTCACTGCCTGCGGACTCCAAGACGAGGCTCTGCTGTTCCATGCCACCACCGTTGAGGGCGCCGAGACCCCGGCTGAAGTCGTGGCCATGGCCTGGGATCTAGCCACCGCCGCTGCGGCGCACGAGGCGTTCGTTGATCAATTCGAAACCGCGGTGCCGGCCGATGCCGCTGAGGCCTTTGCCCTCCGGACCCGCATGGCTCATGAGTGGCGCCATCTTCTGAGCGTCGACCCGTCGTTGCCCCCAGAATTGCTCCCGGAGGACTGGATCGGGACCCGGGCCCGAAAGGTCTTCCAGCGCCAGTTTGGTCAGTGGGCCGAAGCATCCACGTCGTACTACATAAGGTTGTCAGAGGAGCCCGTTGTGTCGTAGATTGGTCCCCATGACCGAACTCGACTTCCCTGTCTTCGACTGCGACAACCACTACTACGAGGCCGTCGATGCCTTTACTCGGCATCTTGATCCTCGTACTGCATCACGCACCATCGAGTGGTGCACAATCAACGGCCGCCAGTACCACGTCATTGGCGGCAAGGTCAGCCATGCAGTGGTGAACCCGACCTTCGATCCAGTTGCGCTTCCTGGTGTGCTCAAGGATTACTTCCGCGGCAACCCGAATAACGAAAACCCGATCGAACTTCTCAAGCAACGCGAGCCAATTCGTCCGGCGTATCGCGACAAGGACGCACGTATTGCGACGCTTGACGAGCACGGTCTTGAAAAGTGCTGGCTGTTCCCAACACTTGGCATGATCTACGAAGAACCGCTCCACAAAGATCCGTGGGCAGTCATGCAGGTATTCACCGCGTTCAACCGTTGGATGCTCGAAGATTGGTCGTTCAATCACAAGGACCGCATCTTCACCGCTCCCTACATCACGCTTGTCGATGTTGATTGGGCAGTGAACGAACTCAAGTTTGCGCTCGACAACGGTGCAACCACGGTTGTTATGCGCCCGGCTGCACCGACCACCGTCGATGGTCAGCGTTCACCTGCCGATCCCATGTTCGATCCGTTCTGGGGTCTTGTGAACGAATCGGGTATCACCGTTGTGGCTCATGCTGGCGACTCCGGCTACACCGCACATGGTTACGGTGAAGACAACGGATTCTCCGCAGGGTTTGGACAGCAAACACGCCCGCAGCCATTGCGTATGGCCACGATGTTTGATCGTCCCATCGAAGACTTCCTCGGTTCGCTTGTCTGCGACAAGATGCTCGACCGCTTCCCAAACGTCCGAGTCGCATCAGTCGAAAACGGTTCAGGGTTCCTTCGCGGTCTGCTCAAGAAGCTGGATAACACGGCAAAGAAGATGCCTGGTTGGTTCACCGAGCAGCCTTCGGAAACCTTCCGTCGCAACATCTGGATCAATCCATTCTGGGAAGACGATGTCCATGAGGTTGTTGAACTTATGGGTTCCGATCGCGTGATCTTTGGTTCCGATTGGCCCCACATCGAGGGCATGCCGGAACCACTTGATTACATCGACGAACTCAAGGAGTTCTCACCTGCCGTGCAAAAGATGATCATGCGCGACAACGTCACCGAGCTGAATACTCGTCGACCAGCCTGATCGGTGGGCCGTTACGGCCCGTCGCTGTTCCGGGGGGAACGTACAAAGGCCTCCACAATGTGGAGGCCTTTGTCGCGTCTGGAGTTAGAACTGTAGCGATGCGTTATTGCGAGGCAATCTAGAAATTGCCGTCGAGGATGCGATCGCGGATTTCTCGTTTGAGGATCTTGCCCGTTGCGCCTCGAGGCAGTGGCTCTTCACGGATGTACCACTGCGAAGGGATCTTGAATGGTGCAATCCGTTCGGCGAGGAATGCGGAGAGCTGATCAAGATCAATAGAGGTACCCGGCGAGGGATGAACTGCAGCAACCACTTCTTCGCCGAGACGGTCGTGGGGAAGTCCAAAGACCGCAACCTCGTGAATGCCTTCGTATTCGAAGATCGCTGCTTCAACCTCGGAGCAGTAGACGTTCTCTCCACCGCGAATCACCATGTCTTTGATGCGGTCGACGACGTACAGGAATCCTTCATCGTCGAGGTAGCCAAGATCGCCAGTATGAAGCCATCCGTTACGAATGGTTTCAGCAGTTGCTTCAGGACGATTCCAGTACCCACGAATAAGCATTGGCCCAGCAAGACAGACTTCGCCGACTTCACCATTGGGTTGTTCGGAATCGTTGGGATCAACGATCTTGACCTGCATGATCGGAACAACGCGACCGGTGCTTGATGGCTTCTCCATATAGTCGGGGCCAGTGTTTCCTGGTCCATAACCATTCGTTTCAGTGAGGCCATAGCCAAGTTGCGGGCTTGCCTTACCGGCGAACGAACCTTCGATCTTGCGAACGAGTTCGGGGGCCATCGGTGCGCCACCGCCGCCGACGTTCTTGAGGCTTGAAGTGTCGTACTTGTCGAAATCAGGATGACTGATGAGATCGTGAGACATCGTCGGGACGCCAACGAAGTTCGTGACTTTTTCGCGATCAATGAGCTGCAATGCGCGCAATGGATCCCATTTATGCATCATCACAAGTTTTGCGCCTGTTGCAACAGACCCAAGCATTACTGGAACGCAGCCAGTGACGTGGAACAACGGCACGGTAAGGATGAAGCAGGGCGGGACTGGCGCAGGGGTAGTTGCGGGATCAGGCGGTGTGTCGGGAGCCCAGCGAATCGCTTCAACTGTTGTTCTGCACGCGAATGCGAACAGTCCTGAGAGCACACCTCGGTTCGTTGAAACCGCACCCTTGGGGACACCAGTTGTCCCTGAAGTGAAAAGAATGGTTGCGTCATCGTCAGTAGCGACATCGACGGCCGGCATCGGTGCACCCGGCGTAACGACATCGGCGAGATGGTCGCAGCCTGCAGGAAGTTCGCCTTCAGCGCGAATGACCAATCCGTGGATGTTTAGTGCGGCAAGTCGATCGCCAATACGGTCGACTCGTTCGCGATCGGTAATGAGAACTTTTGCGCCAGCATCTACGAGACCGAATTCAATTTCCGGACCGGTCCACCAAGCGTTGACCGAGACGGCGATTGCACCGATTGAGGTTGCTGCGCCGAATGCGGTAATCCATTCGGGAAAGTTACGCATGTTGATGGCGACACGGTCGCCCTTCTTGACGTCGTAACGCTCGACGAGAACGTGCGCGATTTCGTTGATACTTGCGAGTACTTCGGCATTGGTCCAGCGCTCATCTTCAAAGACGATGTACACATCGTCGGCTGGACGCTGTTTGAGCATCTCGAAGAGCGATCGAAGTGTTGGGGGAAGATTGGCAAAAACGCGACTGGGTTGACCCAGAACCTCGGCTTCAGTGATCTCGAATGGTGCGCCGGGGCCGGTAAGCACCGCCACTGCATCTTCGAATGTCATTCCCACGATGGTTCCCTCCCGATGTCTGACGGAGGAGACGCTACGGGACAGACGGCCTGCTTTGCTACCGGTCGGTAATGCTGGTCAATCGAGCTGATGAACTGTGGTCATCGCGAGGGCCATGAGGCGGTCTTCGGCCCCTTGGTCCCGAACTTCAACACGGACCAAATGGTCCGGGCCACTCCTGCCGGCAGACGTCGCAGTAGCGACAATGGGCCCAACTCGGCCGGGGCTCAGATAGTGAACGGCAAGGTCGGTGACGATGGCTTCGGGCGTCGGTTCAACCGTCGATCGCCCAACCACAAGGCTTCGGGCTGCAGCATCAAGCGCGACTGCGCTCGAACCGCCATGGAGGATTCCCCATGGGTTTCGAAGTCGTTGCTCAATCGAAAGGTGCACCACGCCGGGGGTATCGCTTGCCGACAGGTTGAAGAACTCGTGGGTGGGTGCCGCAAAGATCGGATCGTCGGGAACGTCGCGCTCGATGGGTTTGACCGGGCGGTTGAACGCAGGTGGTCCATTGGCCGGGGTGAGGATCGCGCAGGACATCCACGACGTGGCGACCGCCGAGCCGTTGAGGTCAGTGACCTCAACGCGGGTGACGACCGCTGATCGACCTCGACGCAGGACATGTGTATTCAGAGTGAGTTCTCCGGTCCCGTGCGCACCGGTCAATGCATCGGGCGCGCGACGAATCATGAGGTTGGTGGTGACGATCCAGTCCGGGAGGCTGGCAAGGCCAGAGGTCATCCCGCCGATGGAATCGATGATGCATGTAAGTAGGTCAGTGCCGAGTCGTCCATCCGCATCAAGCGTGTTGGGTGTTCCCGGAAAGTGGCCGACGGTATGTGGCAGTGCGGCTGTTCCGTCGCCGATCTCTTCGATCATCATGAGGAGGTACTGCGCAACGCCGATGTCTGCGGGACTGCCGAATCCGCTCATAACGCGACCACTTCGGTTGTGGCGGTGGAAACAAGTGCGCCGTTGCCGTCGTGGACATCGACCGAGGCTGTGAGCCGTCCGCCTGATGGGCCACCAATTGCGGTTGCCGTCGCGACGAGTGGTCCCACACGACCGAGATCGAGGTAGGCCAAGTGCATATCGGTGGTGACCGCCCCGCCGTCGAAGAATGAACGAGCAAGCGATGCAGATGCTTCGTCGACGAGTGACGCGTGAATTGCACCATGGAGCGCACCGACGGTGTTGCACACGGCTGGTCGGAGTTCGATCGACGCGATTCCCGGTTGGCTCACGCGAAGTTCGAGTTCATCGAGATAGCTCATCTCAAGTTTCTCGTGGGTCGAATTCGCATTCATCTTTCGACGCCCGGGTGTCATGTCGATCGTGATGTTCACGAGGTGTTCGGGGCGGGGAACAACGGCGAACGTGAGAAGAGCTGATCCCGCGGGCCGCTCATCATCGGCGAGTAATTCAGCCTCAATCACGAGGGTGCGCCGTCCGCGACGACGAACATGGAGGTCGGCCTGAAGTAGTTCGGTGGGGCCTGCAGGAAGCAGGTGGATCGACATGTCGGCGGTGAAGGCCCAGTCAGGGTCGGAAGCGGTGATGGAGCGCATTCCGCCGAGAGCGTCAACGAGCATGGCCACTGTGGCGAGCCGGGCCATCCCGTCGGGAGTTGACGTGAATGGGGTGACAGGCATCCAGCCGCGTACATCGCCCGTTTTATCTTGTTCGGACTCAAGTGCCAAAAGGCTCATCGCATGTCGAGGTGGGGGATAGGCCGGACGAAAGTCGTTAGAGGCATTGTCGGCAGGCACGAGGAGCGAGTCTATGGGGCCTGCGCTGTCCTCTTTTCGGTCGTCACCGGTAGGGTCAGAACTCGTGCGCCAGCGGTCGATGTTTCGGTTTGCCCTTGCAGTAGGTCTCGGCTTCGTAACGCTCATTTGTGCATCGAACCTGGCGCAGGCGCAATCGGCGACGACCACTCCGCGAGTGGTGCCTGCTTCACTTCGGATTCGAGCGTTTGGTGACGCCGTTACTGCCGGATTTGGTGTCGATCGTTCTGGTGCAGCGCTTCCAATCGCTGACGCAACGCAATGTCGTCCGAAGTGGATCGGAGACGGCACTGCAACGACCGCAGGAACTCGCTGTTCCTCGAACGGAGCGAACGGGCCGGGTTCGCCCGTCGATGAGGTCTCATTCAGCGCCGATTTTGGGATGGCGAACAAGATGTCGTGGGCCGCACAGGTTGCGAGTCAGCTGGGTGCGGTGGATTTCGCGAACTACGCAGTCACTGGCTCAAGTCTTGCGAGTTGGTTGAACCTTCCGCCGGATGACGATGCTCCCAGTGAAGGAGCGCAACACGATCTCCTTGAACGCATCGAACGCGATGATCCTGACATTGTCCTCGCGACGATCGGCGGGGAAGCGATCCTGCAGCAGCCGGCGGGGGCAGTTCGAACCTGCGCGAAATGGTCTGTTGACGGAATTGATAAAGCGCAGTTTCTCTCATGTGTGAACGCACTTCTTGATCGGCAGTTAGTGAAACAACGTGTGATGGCGATCGCATTTGATGTCTTGGCCAGCACACAAAACGCAAAACTTCTCTTCGCCACCTATCTCCCTGCCGAGCCACAGTTCAGTGTTCTTGTTCCTTGGCAACAGACCGTTCTTGCCGAGGCGATCAACATCCAGATTCGCCAAGCCGTACAGGGGGTGGTCGAGTCTGGAGCAGCATGGGCGAAGAGAATCGATGTTGTCGAAGTGTCCTTTCAGACCGATCGTTGCCCATTACCGGTCATTCCTGGCCCGTGGCTTCTCGGCCGCACGTGGTTCACGCCTGTGTCGAGGTGCGGAGCTGGGGCTTCACCCACCCCCAGCGAACGGGCTTTCACTCCGGTGAGTTTGGGAACCGTTCCAAGTGCCTCGCTCCAGCAGTTGATGGCCACTGCGGCGATCGCAGTTATCCAGCGCCAGGCCTGGGTCTAGGGATTCGCTTGTCAGCGCCTACTGACGGTGGGGCCGGCGTTTCCTCTTACAGCTGATGGGTGACAGGATGGGGGAAGTTCGAAGGCCCATGCGGCCAAATGGGGGGGACTCAAATGCTCGATCTTCTGATCAAAGGCGGATCCGTTATAGACGGAACTGGCCGTGAACGATTCCGCGCCGACGTTGGTGTTCGCGACGGCCGCATCGTTGCCATCGGTGACATCAATGAACAGGCTGCCAAGACGATCGACGCCGAAGGGCGCGTCGTTACCCCCGGCTTTATTGATCTCCATACCCACTACGACCCGCAGGTCATGTGGGACCCAGCGGCGACTCCTTCGTCGTTGCACGGTGTCACGTCAGTATTCGGCGGCAACTGTGGTTTCTCTATTGCACCGGTAACTCCTGAAGCAGCGGAGTACCTCATTCCCATGCTTGCTCGCGTGGAAGGTATGCCGGTTGAGTCTCTTGAAGCAGGGCTCGATCTCATGTGGGATGGATTCGGTTCATGGTTGAATCGTCTTGAAGGAAACCTTGCGGTTAACGCGGGATTCATGGTCGGGCACAGCGCGCTTCGTCGAGTTGTTATGGGCGAGGATGCTGTCGGACACGAGGCAACTCCTGAGCAGATCGCCGCGATGGTCGCACTTCTTCATCGCAGCATTGAAGAAGGTGGCATGGGTTTCTCCAGCACCGCGTCGAACACACACAATGACCATCAAGGCAACCCGGTGCCATCGCGCTGGGCGACGCGCGATGAATTCATTGCGCTTTCGACTGCGGCTGGCCAGCACGCAGGAACCTCTCTTGAATTCATCTCATCGGCCTCGGCGTTCTTCAATGACGATGAAATGAATCTCATGGCCGACATGAGCGTCGCTGCCCAGCGTTCGCTCAACTGGAACGTGATGGTTGTTTCTTCTGATCCCGCTACCGCGGAAGGTCGCGCAAACAAACTTTCGGCTTCAGATGTTGCTGCAGCCAAGGGCGGTCATGTCGTTGGATTGTGTCTTCCCGAGCCAATGCGCATGCGTCTCTGCTTCGCCACCGGGTTTGTTCTCGACATCCTTCCCGGGATTAAAGACGTCATTCACTTGCCGCTGCCCGAACGCAAAGCGGCACTTACTGATCCTGCAGTACGCGAAACGATTGCTGCCGCACTTTCACAGATGCCACCTCAGCACTCGCTTGCCGCGCTTGCCGACTATCGCATCATCGATGTTTCGAAAGATGAACTGCGCCCGTACGTCGGCCGACTCGTTGTCGACATTGCAAACGAAAAGGGAATTGCACCGATCGACGCGCTCCTCGACATCGTTGTTGCCGACGATCTGCTTACCGGACTCGAGCCACGCTTCATCGGTACCGACGACGAGTCCTGGGTTGAGCGTGTGCGACTTCTCGAAAACGACCCTCGGGTTATTGCTGGTGGTTCCGATGCGGGTGCTCATCTCGACATGATGAAGACGTTCGCGTGCCACACCGGTTTCTTGGCTGAAGCAGTTCGCAACCGTCAGCTCATTTCGCTTGAACGCGCGGTGCAGTTGTTTACCGATGCGCCGGCACGCTTTTATGGTGTGCGCGATCGCGGACGCGTCGCCGAAGGCTGGTTCGCTGATCTCGTCATTCTTGATCCGGACAAAGTTGGCCCTGGCGAAGTCGTGCCCCGTCAAGATCTTCCGGCCAACGGCTGGCGTCTCTACTCAGAAGCAACGGGTATAGAGGCCACCATCGTGAATGGTGTCGAGATTGTTCGCGACGGCAAGGTCACCGGCGATACGCCAGGAACCACGCTGCGTTCTGGTCGCGACACCGAAACCGTCGCAATCTGAGCCTCGAAACTCGAATCAGAAATCGGGAATCGGAATGTCGAGCGTGCTCGACTCGGTACCGCCATCGATCTCGATGATCTTGCCGGTGACGTAACGCGCCGCGGGCGACGACAAGTACAGGACGCCGAGAGCGATGTCCTCTGGTTCGCCGATGAAGCGAAGCGGTGTGTTGGCGATCATGGCGTCGCGGATTTCCGGCATCACGAGAACAGTTTCGAGTGCCGAAGTTGCTGTTGAACCAACCGCAATGCCGTTCACGCGGACCTTTGGGTTGAGGTCGGTGGCGAGGTAGCGGGTGAGGTGGCTGAGCCCGGCCTTGGCTACGCCATATTGGGTGAGGCCTCGAGCGGCGGTGCGTCCGGCCATCGAGGAGATGTTCACGACGCAGCCGTGGTTCTCAACCAACTGCGGAATGCAGGCCTGCGTAAGGGCAAGGGCAGTGGTCACATTGAAGTGGAACGCGGCTTCAAACGACTTGGCAGTGACGTCGGTGATGGCTGCAGGAGGCGATCCGCCAGCGTTGTTCACAACGATGTCGATCTTGCCGAGCTCTTCGATTGCGGCGTTAGCGAACTCGTCGAGGAACTCGAGTTTATTGACATCGCCGGGAAGGACGAACGCACGACGACCGAAACCGCGAATAGCGGTTGCGATCTCTTCGAGTTGGTCGACGCTGCGAGAAGTGATGGCGACATCGGCGCCAGCTTCAGCAAGAGCAAGGGCAGATGCAGCACCAATGCCACGTCCGGCACCAGTGACGATGGCGACTTTGCCATCAACGCGGAAACGATCAAGGAGACTCATGGCCGCAGACACTAGAGCCCGGTGAGGCTCAGCGTCGCATGATGTCGGTGCGAATCGTCAGTTTCGAGAGAGCTCCAGAGTCGATAGTGACGCCGAGCCCTGGTCCAACGGGAACCGTGATTGTTCCGTTACCGCTGGGGACTGAAACGTTGAACGGTGCGCAGATGTCCTCGGTAAAAAAGCGAGAGGTAGCCGCAATGTCGCCAGCGAAGGTTGCGCCGGGATGGGCGGCGAGCGCGATGTTTGCCGCGCGACCGATTCCGCAATCGAGCATCCCACCGACCCACGCGTCGATACCGAGGCCTGCGCAATGATCGAGAATGGAAGCAGCTTCGAGCCAACTTCCATAGCGCGGAGCTTTTACGCAAACGACGGAACACGCACCCATGTCAAGTGCTTCGCGAGTCACAACTGCTGATGTGAGCGATTCGTCAAGACATACCGGCGTCGAAATGCGCCGCGCGAGTTCCGTGTGATCGAGCAAGTTGTCGGCGGCAAGAGGTTGCTCGATGTACGCGAGATTGAATGCATCAAGATCGCTGAGAGTCTTTGCATCGCCAAGGGAGTAGGCGCCGTTCGCGTCGACGCTAAGTGCAATTGAAGCGCCGGCTGCTTCGCGGGCGGCGCGAACGAAAGCAATGTCACGACCAGGAGCGATTTTGACTTTGATTCGCCCGTAGCCCTCGGCCACACGGGTCGAAACGTCAGTGGCAAGAGCTTCAGGAGTTTCCAGCAGTCCGATGGCAACGCCGGCAGGCACAACCGACGAGGGGCCGGGAGGGTGGGGTGCGAAGAACTGCGCAAGCGATGTTGAAGCCCGACGGCCGTGCGCATCGAGAAGCGCGAGTTCAATCGAAGCTTTGGCCATCGGATGGCCGATGATGTCGACGAAGAGCGATGAAAGATCAGTTGCGGTGATGGGGCCTTCGGTGGCGAGTAGTCGTGGAACGAGAAGTTCCTGCAGCGCGAGGTATGCGCCATCGACGTATTCCTCGCTGTATGTCGGCTCGGGGAGTGCGGCACATTCGCCCCACCCTTCGTCCTCGCCCCCGAGTATGCGGACGATGACTGCGGTACGGGTGCTCACCGTTCCGTGCGACGCAGTAAACGGCGAGACCATCGGCAGGGCGATAACTCGCAGTTCAACGGCCTCAACACGCATAGGGCGAGCCTACGACCCGGGCAGATCGGGAACCTCGGCGGTAGCCTTTGCTCATGTTCTTCGGATCCCGCACCCCTGAAATGGTCGACCCTTCTGCAGCGCTTCCTGGGCGCGATGCAACGATGCCAGTGGCTCCTGCGCACCTTGTGTTCGGAACGCCAATGACTCCGCCGTTTCCAGAGAACTGCGATTCCATCGTTGTGGGCATGGGGTGCTTCTGGGGCGCGGAACGAAAGTTCTGGCAACTGCCCGGCGTCTACACAACCGCAGTTGGCTACGCCGGCGGCTACACACCGAATCCAACCTATGAAGAGACCTGCTCGGGTCTGACCGGCCATACCGAGGTTGTGCTTGTGGTCTGGGACCGAACCCAGACTGACCTCGACGCAGTACTGCGGTGTTTCTGGGAGAACCACGATC
>SYBH01000140.1 GCA_005787345.1 Actinomycetota bacterium | reverse complement strand
CGCCATAGGGCTCGCTCGCAACAACGAACGAATCCTCCGCGAAACCGATGTAGAGCGCTTGCCCGCTTCCGCGAAGCGCAAGAAACAACGAATCAGCGGCATCAGCAGCGCTTGCTGCGATCGCGACCGAACCTTCCAGTCCATTCACCGTTGAACGGAATGCATCAAGCACACCGGTGCCATCCGCCATCGCTCGCGATGTAAGAGTCGGGATGACTTTCGCATCGGTCGTGATTTCGTCGGCAATGTGTAACGACTGCGCCGCTTTGAGATCAGCGAAGTTATCGACATCGCCATTCAGTACCGCGGTGACGTAGGCGCCACCGACCTCATCGGTCTCTTCAGAGTTGAGCGGATGCGCGTTGGGCTGACTGATAATGCCAACGCTGGCCCAGCGAGTGTGGCCGAGGACAACTGCTTCGACGTCGGGAGACTCAAGCGCGTGTCGAAGCAGCGGATCCGAAACAATCGCAGCGCGAAGCGCTCGGGTGTTGTCGCCGAGTTCGCCGATCTCGGCCGCCGCTTTGTACACAAAGCTCAGATGACTAGCGGGCGTGCGCACAGCCATTGATCCGAACAATGGATCAGCAGCCCGCTCGGCAAAGACGGCGCTGAGCGCAGGTGACGAAAGATCGAGTCCGTGATTGCGAACCAAAAGGTGAAGTCCAGCGCTATCGCGTCCACGTACTTCGAGACGATCAAGCGCAGAAAGTGCCTGATGAATAGAAAGCGCTACCGCAACTGCTGCGGGGCCGTACGCCTCGCCGACAGGTCCAACGCCATCAAGAAGGCCAGTGACGCCATCGGCAGCGCGCAGTCGATCGCGCTGCACCGCCCACACAGCATCCTTCAAGGCCACGACGGCAGCATTCAGCCGCTCGAGTTCACCGCTCGCAAGAGCATTCGCACCTTGAGCATCAGAATCGAGATGACGCTCGAGCTCGGCGATCTGGTGAGCAAGCCCATCAATCAGGTTGGTCGTGGCGATTCGAAGACCGGAAACCTCGAGCAACGCTCGAACGCCAGCCACACCCCGGAGGAGGCGATCGGCATCGGCAACTGCAGTTGCGGCGTCGGCAACGGGAGCGACGGAAACGACCTTCGAAGAAAGAACGCCAGCGAGCAGTTGCGATGCCGCTTCGAGGCGGTCACAAACCTCAGCCGAGCCAGGAGGCTGGCGGAGCGACGGTCGACGAACGACAGCGATAATCCCGCACATGAGAGCGCCAGCCTAGGCCGAGCAGGCCTGGATCACGGCTGCAGCGAGGTTGTCGGCTGCGTCCTCGGCCTGCGCCAAAGTGGGCGCTTCCACCATCACCCGCACAAGGGGTTCGGTCCCGCTGAGTCGGATCAAAACACGACCCCGAGCCCCCAACGATTGTTCGACCGCAGCGATCTCAGCGGCAATAGCTTCAGCGATGTCGTCACGACGATGTTCAAGGCGGACATTGCGCAATACCTGAGGGAGTCGATCCATGACCTCTGCAGCCAAGATCGATAGTGAGGTTCGGGTACGACCAACAAGATCAACCAGCTGCACACCGGAAAGAACACCGTCGCCCGTGGTTGCCCGATCGGCAAAGACAATATGGCCGGACTGTTCGCCACCGAGCGAACTTGACGTGCGAGCAAGCGCCTCAAGAACATGGCGATCGCCAACCGGCGTTTCGACAACTTCAATACCCTGCTCATCCATCGCCAAACGAAAACCAAGGTTCGACATCACTGTCACAACGACGCGATTGCCGGCAAGCTCGCCGCGGTCGTGAAGATCGCGAGCGAACAGCGCAATGAGTTGATCTCCGTCGATCAGTTCGCCCCGCTCGTCAACAGCAAGAAGGCGGTCGGCGTCACCGTCGAACGCGAGGCCAAGTGCAGCGCCGCTTGCAACCACGGCTCGCTGTAAATCTTCCGGATGCGTCGATCCACAGGCATCGTTGATGTTTCGGCCATCGGGCTGTGCGTGAAGCACTTCAACCTCGAGGCCGAGACTGCGAAAGATTCCTGGTGCAACCGATGACGCAGCACCGTTTGCACAATCAATCACAACACGCATCGGAGCGACGGTAACAACCGACGATGCGACTGCGTCGCACCATTCGGCGACGGCACCCGCATCGGTTTTGAAATCAACAGCGAGATCGGACTCGACATTCACAGCAACCAACGCGTCGAGCGCATTTTCAAGCTCAGCTTCAAGTTCATCAGACAACTTGCGGCCGCCGACAGCAAAGAACTTGATGCCGTTATCGGACCATGAATTATGTGATGCAGAGATCACTGCGCCTGGAACACCACGTTGGGCACAGACCCACGCGACCGCTGGCGTTGGAACAACTCCCAGACTCAACGGTTGCGCGCCACCGAGAGCCAATCCGGTTCCAAGCGCGCGTTCAAGATGCCTTCCCGATTCACGAGTATCGCGACCAATGACGAACGCAGAAGTTCCAAGAACCTGCGCAGCAGCCTTGCCTAACGCAACAACAAGCGCGTCAGTCAGCTCGGATGCGGGGCCGCGAACACCATCGGTTCCGAATCGGAGGGTCATGAGTTAGAAGCAAACGAACTCGCCGACAAGAGCGAGAACGAATGACTTAGCGCTTCGTGTACTGCGGAGCCTTACGAGCCTTCTTGAGGCCGTACTTCTTCTATTCCTTCTTACGATCATCGCGAGTAAGGAATCCGGCCTTCTTGAGCTCGCCACGCAGTTCCGGATCGAGTTCGATAAGAGCACGGGCAATGCCGTGACGAAGTGCGCCGGCCTGGCCGGACACGCCGCCACCGTCGATGTTGCACACGACGTCGTAGACCTCGTCGGTGCTCGTAAGACGAAGCGGTTCGGTGAGGATCATGCGATGCGTTTCGGACGGGAAGTAGTCAGCGACCGGACGCTTATTCACAGTGATGGTGCCAGAGCCAGGTCGAAGCATGACGCGTGCAACTGCACGCTTACGACGACCGGTTGACTGAACGAGAGGGTTCGACATTGTCTGTTCCTTGCCGCTCAGCGAGCCTTGGCGTGGGCGAATTCGATGGTCTGCGGATCTTGGGCAGCGTGATTGTGCACCGGACCGGCGTAGACCTTGAGTTTCTTGATCATCTGACGACCAAGACGATTCTTGGGGATCATGCCGCGAACAGCGCGACGCACTGCTTCTTCGGGCTTCTCCGCGATCAACTGACCGTATGTCTTTGTGCGCAGACCACCCGGGTAACCGGAGTGACGATGCACGAGCGTCTTCTCGCCCTTGTTCGATGTGAGCACGACCTTGTCAGCGTTAATCACGATGACGTGATCGCCAGTGTCGATATGCGGGGTGTAGGTCGGCTTGTGCTTGCCACGAAGAATCGTTGCAACCTCAGTGGCGAGACGACCGAGGACCATGCCTTCGGCGTCGACGACGAACCACTGGCGCTGAATTTCACTGACCTTGGGGGTGTAGGTGCGCATGGCGCAGCCCTTCTGCTTGGGTCCACCCGAAGGTGGCTGTCGAACAAAGTCCAGTATCGGCAGGGAAACTGCGCACCGGAGCGGAGGAGAGAGCCTACGGGTAGGCCCCGAACCAAGGCAACTCTGCCCAATTGGGCCGATTCGTGGGTCGACTCTTTGGTGGTTTCAGTAGCCAACTTCCCAGAGGCAAAGCCCCTGCGGAGGGGCGACTCCCCCGGCAGCGGAACGGTCTTGCGCCCTGATGATCCCGGCCATTTCGCCAGGGCGACGGAAACCTCGGCCCATCTCGACCATCGTTCCCACAATCGACCGGACCATCTGATGGCAATAGGAAGAGGCTCGGATATCGAACCGGAGGACCCCATCACCGAGTTCGTGCCATGAGGCATCGTGGACCCGACGCATAAGCGACGGCTCAAAGCCCGTCACCGGGTTGGGCTTCGGACGGCGACAGAAGCTCGAGAAATTGTGAAGGCCGTAGAGCGCGTCGCACGAGAGGCGAAGCGCGTGAATATCGAGGTCTTGCGGCACCCACCACGAGGTCGCGGCCAAAAACGGATCAGGAATCGGGCGATTCACGATGGTGTAGCGATACGAACGCCACAGCGCAGAAAAGCGCGCATCGAAATCGGCAGCAGCGAGTTGCGCATCCCGCACAACAATCCCGGGAACACATTGTCGATTAATCGATCGTGCAAGTCGTGCCGGTGAACCCTTCCCCGATACAACAAGGTCGGTATCGACATCAAAGGAGATCACTTGGCCCCATCCGTGCACACCGGCATCGGTGCGACCAGCAATCGACAACTCAACTGGGTGTCTAACGCAGCGTTCAATTTCCGCACGAATCGTGCCTGCCACGGTTTCGACGCCGTCGTTTTCGGCCATACCCCGAAACTTCGAACCGTCGTAGGCGATGGTCATGCGCAATCTTGTGAATCCTGCGGCTGGAGAAGGAACGTCAATAACTGCGCGTTCTGGGTTCGGACGCGATTCGACCGACCACAAAGGGTCGGTCGAAATCACAGTCATTGTTGTCCGATCAGGACCGAACTGGTCTCAGACCAGTTCGATGCGAGCCATCGGAGCGTTGTCGCCCTGACGCGGACCGAGCTTGAGGATGCGGACGTAACCACCCGGGCGTCCTTCGTAACGCGGTGCGATATCGGAGAACAACTTCGATGCCATTTCCTTGTCACCCATGAACGACACGACCTGACGGTGGCGATGAACGCCGCCCTTCTTGGCCTTCGTGATGAGCTTCTCGGCGATGGGGCGAAGCGCCTTGGCCTTGGCTTCGGTGGTGACGATCCCCTCGGCAGCGAAAAGTGACGCTGCGAGGTTCGCCATCATGAGGCGTTGGTGAGCGGCATTACCGCCGAATCGCTTGGACTTGCGTGGGGTTCCTGGCATGGTGGATCAGTCCCGGTTCTTGAGCGACAGACCGCGCTCGTCAAGCTTCTGGATGACCTCATCAAGCGACTTCTGACCAAAGTTGGTCACCGCAAGAAGATCGTCCTCGGACTTAAGGAGAAGTTCACCAACGGTGTTCACCTGGGCCCGCTTGAGACAATTACGGGGACGCTCGGAAAGATCGAGATCCTCAATAAGAAGGTCAAGATCGGGTGAACCGGCATGCGTGATGCTGACCTCGCCGAGTTCAAGACCCTGCGGCTCGTCGCTCATGTCGGCCACAAGACCGACAAGTGACTGAAGCGTTGCACCAGCAGATGCAAGTGCCTCACGAGCAGTGATTGATCCGTCGGTCTCGATGTCGAGAATGAGACGGTCGAACTCGGTTGACTGTTCGACGCGAGTCGGCTCGACCGAGAAGGTCACACGACGCACTGGCGAGAAGATCGAATCAACCGGAATCACACCAATGGTGTTGGTTGACTTGTTTCGTTCTGCCGACACGTAGCCACGACCCTTTTCGACGGTGACGTCGAGAGCGAGTCGACCCGACTCGTTGATGGTCGCGATGCGAAGTTCAGGGTTGAGAATCTCAACATCGGAGGTCGTGACGATGTCACCTGCGGTGACCTCCGCCGGACCCTTGACGTCGATACGAAGGGTCACGGCTTCGTCACTGTGGACCCGAAGGACGAGGTCCTTGAGGTTCAAAATGACGTCGGTGACGTCTTCGGTAACACCCTTGATGGTGTCGAATTCATGGAGAGCCTCGTCGAACCGCACCTGAGTGACGGCTGCGCCGGGGATTGATGAGAGAAGGGTGCGGCGCAGTGAATTGCCGAGCGTGTGGCCGAAGCCAGGCTCGAGCGGTCCCACCGCGAACAACTGACGATCGCCATCGGCGTCGCCAAGCGCTTCAACCTTCGGTCGCTGCATAACCAGCATTTGTTCCTACCTCGGTTCCGTACGTTCGATTTCGTGAACTTGCACAAGACATGACCGACGGCGCCGGCCCTGCCTCTGGCACTTACTTGGAATAGAGCTCGACGATGAGCTGCTCGCGCACCGGCACGTCGATCTGATCGCGGTGGGGAGCCGCAAGGACAGTGACACTGAAGCCACCATCGCCCGCCTCGAGCCACGCCGGAGGCGTGCGATCGAGAACTTCGCGGTTCCATTGGATAACGACCAGTTCGCGTGTTTTGTCGCGAAGGGTGATGATGTCGCCCTTACGAACGCGATAGCTCGGGATGTCGACGCGCTTGCCGTTGACATTGATGTGTCCGTGGCCAACAAACTGACGAGCCTGCGGACGAGTCGCTGCCCAACCGGAGCGGTACACGACGTTGTCGAGACGCAACTCGAGGAACCGGAGCATGTTCTCGCCGGTCACACCCTCGCGACGGTTCGCTTCCTCGTAGAGGTTGCGGAACTGCTTCTCGGAAAGGCCGTAGGTAAAACGCGCCTTCTGCTTTTCCTGCATCTGAAGCAGGTACTCACTGGGGTTGCCACGACGACGAGTACGTCCGTGCTCACCTGGCGGGTAGGGGCGCTTCTCGAGGGCAACAGTTTCGCCCTTGGTGCCAAAGATGTTGGTGCCGAGGCGACGCGAAACGCGTGCCTTAGGGCCGGTATAACGAGCCATGTTCAGACCCTCCGACGCTTGGGCTGACGACAACCGTTGTGCGGAACAGGCGTGACGTCCTTGATTCCGGTGACTTCGATGCCTGCGCTCTGAAGGCTGCGGATTGCGGTTTCGCGACCCGAGCCTGGACCCTTGACGAGCACGTCGACCTTGCGGACGCCGTGTTCCATCGCTCGCTTTGCACACTGCTCAGCGGCCATCTGCGCCGCGAACGGTGTCGACTTACGCGAACCCTTGAAGCCGACATTTCCGGCTGAGGCCCACGACAGGATGTTGCCGTCCTGGTCGGAGATGCTGACGATGGTGTTGTTGAACGAGCTCTTAATGTGAGCCACGCCATGGGTGACGTGCTTGCGTTCCTTCTTGCGGGGCCGACGGCCACCACTTGCTGGCTTTGCCATCAGCGCGCCACCTTCTTCTTGCCGGCAACGGTCTTCTTGGGACCCTGGCGAGTACGTGCGTTGGTGTGAGTGCGCTGACCACGAACGGGAAGACCGCGGCGGTGACGCAGACCCTGGTAACAACCGATTTCCATCTTGCGGCGGATGTCTTGATCGACATCGCGACGCAGATCGCCTTCAACCTTCAGGCTTGCATCGATGTAGCCACGAATCTTGTTGACCTCTTCATCGGTGAGGTCGCGAACTCGAGTGCTGGAATTGATCTCGGTGGCTTCACAGATCTGCTTCGCAGTCGTGTTACCGATTCCGTAGATGTAGGTAAGGCTGATTTCCAGGCGCTTTTCACGCGGGATATCAACACCGGCGATACGTGCCATGGATCAGCCCTGCCTTTGCTTGTGGCGAGGGTTCTCACAAATGACCTGCACGCGACCATGGCGGCGGATCACTTTGCACTTCTCACAGATCTTCTTGACGCTTGGGCGTACTTTCACTGCGTTTGTTCCTTTCGCCCGGACTTTGCCGGGAACATCGGAGCGAAGTTGTCGGCCGAAGCCAAACCCCTCCGATGGGCCTGATCCTTCTGATCAGACACTCACTTGTGTTCAGTTTTTGTTACTGGTGTTGCTGTTGCTGTAGATGCTGTCGTTGCCGTAGCAGTACTTGTTGTTGT
>SYBH01000139.1 GCA_005787345.1 Actinomycetota bacterium | reverse complement strand
GAACACAGCGGAGGGGAAACCAATGGGCACCTGCGCTCAGATAACGTCTGCGAGCGCCTCCGAACACCCCAAATGAATTCCTAAACCATGTGCGGTGGTTCGAGTCCACTCGGGGGCACCACAAACTGAAAGCAGTGTTGCCCGATGGCCAATCTCACCGACGTCGGTGAACACGACAACTGGCGTTGCTGGTTATGCGATGAACCCGTCGACCCCGACATGTCGGTGAACGATTCACGCGGACCCAGCATCGATTCACTCACCACGAAGTCGAAGAGTAAGGGCAAGAGCCCCACAAACATCTTCGGAATAGAGCGCCTGGCTCATCGTGATTGCAACACAAAGAAGGGCGCTATCGCTCCTGTTGTGGAGTGGCCCGATCATCTCTTCGTCGTAGATCCTGCACCAATCATCGGAAGCGTTGAACGTCTCTCCCGCAAAGGTGGCCGCGAGGTCGTTGCTCGGTGCCCTTCGGAACAAGACGCTGATGACGCTTCGGCATGGCTCCTTGATCGCCTCACCCGACTCATACCCAGCGCAACGTTTGAAACAACTATCGAATCAGGCGGAGGCCAGTACCTCCTGCTGCTTAGGGCGGCCACCGATTACCGATGACCGCCCTTGAGCACGCTGAGAGAGCGCCGTAGCGCCGGGAACTACTGACCAGCTTGTGAGATGCGGTTCGAATCGAGCTTGGCTCGGTCAACTACCGGACCAGTGAGCTTGATGAGGTACTTCGGGTCACACGCCTGCGTACCAATCGTGGTCGGAAGCACCTGTTGGTACTTCGTGCCTGTCAGTTTCACGATGAGACCACAGTCACCAGGAATGTTGGCGCCAGGATTGGTTGGCGACTGCAGACCGCCAGCGTCATAACTCGTGACCTTTTTGAGTTCGCCGATTACGCAAACGCTTGTGAGATTCGCACCGCAGGTCTTTACACCTTGCGCCCACAGCAAGAACGCAGCAGTTGCCTGAGCACTCAAAAGCCCAGTAGTTGCGTTGTTCGCCTTCATGATCTCGAGATACTTTGCCACTGCCGGGATCTTGTCGGCCTGATCGAACGGGAAGTACGTCATACGTACATAAACGTTGTCGCCATTGCCAGAGGTGTTCCAATTCGCGAAGTTTGAATCGTAAAAGTTCGCTTCAAGCATCCACTTCGGGTTGTACCCAATCGCTTTCGCAGCGTCGAGCACATTCTGGAAGTTTGGATTCGGTGAACCGGAGAAATACACAACTTCGGCGCCGCAGTCCTTCAATCGCTGAAGGAACGGAGTCCAGTTGGATTCACCACCGATGTTGTACACCTGATCACAAGAGAGGAATGTCCAACCTGCTTGCTTGTACGCGATGACTGCCTTCTCGGTTGAATCCTGAGTGGCCGCGTAGTTTGCGTACATCGTTGCGGCCTTCTTCACTACCTCTGGATACGTTTCGGCAAAGATGAATGCGTTTGCTGCACCGTAGTAATCAGCCGGATTCGGCGAGGGCTGCACCATCATCGGCCCATTCGCGAATTGCGGTGACACCGTGTAGGTCGGAACCGAGGCAAGGTTGCATCCGACTCGCACCTTTTCCTGAGCCGAATCGAGCGACCAGCCCTGACCAACAAGCATGAAGACCTGAGAACATGCTTCCGTCATGACATTCGAAACATTCATGATTGCGGCGTCGTAGTACTTGCCAACAACCTGACGTCCGTTGATGCCGCCTTGATCGTTGCACCACTTGATCATGGCCTTCATTGCGTCGGACATTTCTTTGTTCAGGCCAGGAGCGCCGGCGTAACCAGCGTCATCGCCGTAACCGATGGTGATTGAAGTGTCGGTGACACCTTGCTGGGTCGCACCCCTTGCGTCACCTGTGCCGCAAGGCGAATCAAGCGTGCCGAAGCTCGATGAGGTCGACTTTGCTGTGGTGTTGGTGCTTCCATCCGATGAATCGGATCGGCCGCCGCCGCAAGCGGCAGCAAAGATGCTGAGCACGGCGACGAGCGCCACAACCAACACTGCGGCACGCGGCCTACGCGAATGTTTTCCTGCACTCATGAACTTCCCCCTTGATTTCCAAAGGCTGAGGGTAGCCCTCGGGATCCCGATACGCAGAGAGATTCGAGCCGATGTTCAACGTGGTGACGGGTCTCAAGCCTTTGGCGGCAAAACCGACAAGGGCGGCCACCAGTTTCCCGGTGACCGCCCTTGATCAGTTCTGCAGAAGCGCCGAAGCGCTGAGTTTTACTGCGCTACCTGCGAAACGCGATTGGCGTCGAGCTTGGCTGCATCAACCACTGGGCCAGTAACGCTGCCGATGAACTTCGGCGAGCATTCCATCTGTGCCTTGGTTGACGGAGCCACCTGGATGTACTCAGTTCCCTTGAGCTGGACAAGCATGCCGCAGTCGGGGGGAAGGTTTGCGCCCGGGTTGGTGTTGGAATGAAGTCCGCCGCCGTCCCATTCATTGATGGCCTTGAGCTTTCCCATCACGCAATCGCTGGTGAGGGTGCTTCCGCACTCCTGTGCAGCCGATGCCCAAAGGAGGAAGTTCGTGGTGGCCTGCGCACCAAGAAGGCCCGTCTTGCCGCCCGAAGCCTTGAGGAGATCAAGGTATTGCTGAACGGCGGGGTGTTCCGAAGCCTGCTCAAACGGGTAGAACGCCATGCGCACGTACACGTTGTCGGCATTGCCAGATGTGTTCCACTTCGCGAAAGTTGGATCATAGAAGTTTGAATCTGTGTACCACTTCGGCGTGAAGTTGATGGCCTTTGCGGCATCAAGAACGTTCTGGAAGTTTGGAGCAGGTGAACCAGAGAAGAACACGACCTCTGCGCCACAATCCTTCAGACGCTGAACGAACGGCGTCCAGTTGGACTCGCCGCCGATGTTGTAGGTCTGTTCGCAGTCAAGGAAGTTCCAGCCTGCGACCGTGAACGAAGTCTTGGCCTTGTCGGTGGAGTCCTTGGTTGCTGCATAGTTAGCGGTGAAGATTGCTGCCTTCTTCACTGCGTCGGGGAAAAGACCGGCGAGCTGGTAAGCACCGGCAAGCGGGGTCTTGTCAATCGGGTTCGGGACGGCCTGCACCATGAGGGGACCGTTGGCGAATGCAGCGCTCACCGAATAGGTGGGAACTGAGGCCATCTTGCAACCAAGACGGGTCTGTTCCTGCACTGAATCGAGCGAGAAGCCTTGGCCAACAAGCATGAAGACCTGCGTGCAGGCTTCGGTCATGCGGTTGTTGGCTTCCATGATTGCTGCGTCGTAGTACTTGCCCGTGATCTGACGACCGTTAATGCCACCCTGATCGTTGCACCACTTGATCATGGCCTTCATTGCGTCGGACATTTCTTTGTTCAGGCCAGGAGCGCCGGCGTAACCAGCGTCATCGCCGTAACCGATGGTGATTGAAGTGTCGGTGACACCTTGCTGGGTCGCACCCTTTGCATCACCTGTGCCGCAAGGCGAATCAAGCGTGCCGAAGCTCGATGAGGTCGACTTTGCTGTGGTGTTGGTGCTTCCATCCGATGAATCGGATCGGCCGCCGCCGCAAGCGGCAGCAAAGATGCTAAGCACGGCGACGAGGGCCACAACCAACACTGCGGTACGTGTGCGGCGCTTGGGTCGGCTGTTCACCGACGCAGTTTCATTGCCTTTAGGCACTGATTTCCCCTTTGTAGATAACTGGAATCCCGACAAACGTCGGACGGTTCACTCGGTAGAGCAAGCAGAACCGGGACTACGGCGCACTCGAACGAATGCATGGTGGGTCATTACAACCCCCCGGTGCCGCCACCGAAGCGGCGACCGGGAACGACGTTACTGTCCCTATTCGGAAGTGACAAGCGTCATGCCCTGAAAGAGTTGGGGTTTGAGCAATCCCGGGCCCCACTAGCACTTAGGCGTCTTCGAGTTCTGGCCATTCGCCAGGATGAGGCGCTTCTTGTGACTCCAGATCGGGCAGGAAGACGAACGCTGCGATCGATCCGAAGAGAGCAACCCCGGCACAAACGAAGCATGCAAGGCGCATTCCTTGCATGAAGGAGTCTGATGCCGCCGTTTCGAACAACTGCTTCACCTCGTCAGGAGCTTGGGACGCCACGATGATTGCTGCAGCCATTGATGCCTTGGCGGCTGCAACAGCATCGGCGGGAACCTGCGGGAACTTCGTGAGGAATTCACCAATTTTGGGTGCGTAGACCGAAGCGAACACGCTTCCGACAACGGCTACTCCGAGGGTTCCCCCAACTTCACGCGTGGTGTCGTTGACTGCTGCGCCAGCGCCCGCCTTCTCCTTCGGCAGCGAGGACATAACAGCGGCCGTCGATGGAGACGTCACGAGTGAGAGTCCGGTTGCGATGAACGCCATCGAAATCACCACTGGCCCGAAGTACGCGGTATCGGCGTCGCAAAAACCAATGATGATGAACCCGATCATCATCGAAAGCAGACCAGTACCAACGACGCGACGCGGTCCAAATTTCAGCGCCAAACGTGCAGCATTTGGCGCAGTGATTGCGGCGAAGATTGCAAACGGCAAGGTGTGTAGGCCCGCCGACAAGGTTGAGTAACCGCGCACGAACTGGAAATACTGCGTGACGATGAAGATGAACCCGAAAAGGGTGAAGAATGCCGCTGCGATAGCGCCAGCAGCCGCGCTGAAGCGCGCAATGCGAAACACGCGGACATCGAGCAACGGATTTTCGCGACGAAGCTCGTACCAAACGAAGAACGCCAGCAGCATCGCCGAACCGATGAATCCACCGAACGTCCTAAACGATGTCCAACCAGCATGCGGTCCTTCGATCACGGTGTAGACGAGAAGGCCAATAGCAAGGATTGATGTAACCGTTCCGACCCGATCGAACGCACCAGCATCGGGATCTTTCGATGAAGGCACGAGAAACCAACCGGCAAGTAGTGCAATCGCAACAATGGGAACGTTGACAAGAAAGATCGAACCCCACCAGAAGTGCTCGAGAAGCAAGCCGCCGGTGACGGGTCCGAAAGCGACCGCCATCCCGGAAACCGCTGACCATGCACCGATCGCCTTCGCTCGTTCGGTTGGATCAGTAAAGACATTGGTGAGAATCGCAAGCGTTGCAGGAAAGACCAGCGCCGCGCCGATACCCATTGCTCCACGAGCCGCGATGAGTTGGCCTGAACTGGTCGCGAATGCTCCCCAAACGGACATCGCGGCAAAGATCACGAGCCCAATTTGCATCGTCCCTTTTCGACCGAGACGATCGCCAAGTCCACCTGCGGCAAGTAGCAAACCAGCAAAGACCAAGCTGTAGGCGTCGACGATCCATTGGAGTTGCGTCGTGGTCGCTCCCAGATCCCGACTGAGCGTAGGCAGTGCCACGTTCACGATCGTGTTATCGACGACAACCAGAAACACGCTTAGCGCAAGGACAACGAGAATCCACCAACGACGGCGGTAGACGGTTTCAGAATTCATCGGGAGCTCCAGAGAAGGACGGTCGAGGAGACAAACTATAGAACAATGATCCATAGAAGTGGAACGTTGACCTATAGTCGCTTTATGGCTATGGCAAAACGCTCCACCTCAGCGCCCCTACGCCACCGGACCCCCTCCCTAGAGGTCACGAGTTCGATTGTTGAGGCGGCGCTCGCAATCATCGGGTCTGATGGGCCTGACTCAGTGACAGTGCGTCGTCTTGCGTCCGAAGCCGGCGTCGCACCCATGAGCATCTACAACCACTTCGGCGATATGCACGGCGTTTTCGATGCCGTGTTCGAGTATGGATTCACCGAACTGGCCGAGGCCTTACGTGCGTCGACAACCTCCAGCCACCCCGTCCTTGCGATTCAAGAAATGGGAGGGGCCTATCGACGCTTCGCTCTTGAGAACCCCGACACTTACGCCGTCATGTTTCTTCGCGTGGTTCCCGGTTTTGAGGCCTCTGACGAATCATTTCTGGCTGCGGCTCACTCTTTTGAGGAATTGAGCACTGCAGTGCAACGGGCGATCGACACTCAGCACTTTCTCCCCGGAGATGCTGCGATCGTGGCTCAGGAAATCTGGGCAGCCTGTCATGGTGCGGTCGCGCTAGAGATTCTTGACATGGGCGCGTTCGCCGATCCAACTGAGACGTACAACGCGCTTTTGGTTTCGCTGCTGCGCGGTCTTTTACTCAATCCAGCGGAATCTGCAGTACTCGCCTAACACCAGGCTCGAGTTCGGTGATGTGGCCTTTGCCATGTTCGTCTTCAGCCAAGACAACACTGCCTGCTGGCAACATTCGAGTTTCGCCGTCACTTGCGGTGATCCGAACCCAGCCGTCAAGAAACACGACGAACTGCCGACGCGGAGCGTTGTGTGGTGCAGGTACCTGATCAACCGCCTGCACCGTTAGGAACTGCACTCGGCTGACATTGACTCCGGGCGAGACCCACAGTTCGGCGACTCCACGTTCGGCGGGATTCACAACGCGATCGAGGGTCACTTCTTCAATGTGGCTCTCACCATCAACGTCCGCCCAAATTCGCAAGTAGTCCATCACTTGGGGATGCCACCCGTGATGTGTGAATCAAAACTCCACATGTCGTACACGACCTCAGACCAGCCCGAGCCAACCTGCGACTGTCTGCACCAGCACGACTACCGCGAGAATCGCAATCACAACAACACAAACGAGCGCAGCTGCTTTGAGCTTGGGCCCGTTTGCCGCATTACCGAGAACAGATCGACGGTTCGCCAAGATCAAAATGAAAATCAGAATGATTGGCGTGATCAGACCGTTAACCACCTGCATATTGATCAGCAGTGAAATGAGATTGCCCGGCAACAACGCTACCGAGGCGCCGATGACGATGAGTGCAGTGAACAGACCCATAAAGAGCGGTGCTTCACGAAAGGTCTTTGACACCGATCGTTCAACACCGACTGCTTCAGCGACGGCATAGGAAGTCGCCAACGGCACCACCGCTGCCGCAAGCGCCGAGGCACCGAGGAGACCAATACCAAACAGGATTTGCGCGGCCGAACCAGCAACAGGTTCAAGCGCTTGGGCGGCTTCCTTGGCCGATTCAAGTGGACCGGAACCACCAATTGCCGCCGCGGTCGCAATGATGATGGCCATCGAAATGACGTTGGCGAATAGTGCACCAGTAATGGTGTCGATTCGCACCATCCGATACTCCTCTGGCCCACTGCCGCTATCGGCGACAGCGGCTGCTTGATACAGCTGCATGTACGGAGTGATGGTCGTACCGATAAGCGCAACAACCAAGAAAAGGAATTCTTTCGTTCCCAGCAGGTGTGGAATAAAGGTGTTGCTAGCGACCTCGCCCCAATCTGGCTTTCCGAGAATTGCCGCAATGGGGTAGGTAATGAACGCGAGACCAAGAAGCAGAAAGACTCGCTCGGCGTATCGGTAGTTCCCAAAAACGACCACCGCCCAAATGGCAACAGCGCCAATCGGAATCGAGATGTAACGCGAAACACCAAACAATTCGAATGCCGCACCGATGCCAGCGAACTCCGAGACCACAAGGCCAAGGTTTGCAATGAGCAAACAGACAATGGCGAATGCCGACGCGCGCAATGGGAACTGTTCGCGAATGAGCGACATCAAGCCTTCGCCGGTATGAGCACCAAGGCGCGCCGACATTTCCTGGACGATGACCAGCGCAATCGTGACAAGCAACATCACGAAGAGTGTTCGGTACCCAAACTGGGAACCCGCCGAGGCATACGTGGCGATGCCGCCCGCGTCGTTGCCCGCATTGGCGGCAATAAGCCCTGGGCCAAGAACCGCGAGCCACACCATCCAGCGTCGACGTCGTTTGGGCGCAGGGGCTCGCGCTCCAGTTGACTTCACGGGGTCCTTGATCGGCTCGGTCATGACAACTCAGTTCAGGCGAGCAATCGCGTGAAAGGTCGACGGTTGGACTCATGCTGGGGAATAAGCGCATCAACAACATCATCAGCGAGAATTCGACCGATTGGTCGGCTTTGTTCGTCGACAACAACGATCGATGATCCACGATTCTCTACAAACGACTCAATGACGTCTTCGATGGGCGCTTCAACAGTGACAGTCACTGGCCACGGCGATCCGATAAGCGAACGAAGCGTGTCGTCGGGGCTGGCCATAAAGAGATCGATCATCAAGATGTCGTCGAGAAGTGTTCCGTCACCGTCAAGAACCAGAACGGACTCGAGTCGGGCAATGTCTTCTGCTTCTTCAAGGCGCTGACGAGCTTCGGCAACGGTGAAATCGGCGTCGAACATAAACAGCGCGGTTGTCATGAGGCCACCGGCGGTTTCTTCGTCGTAACCCACCAATCGAACCAAGACTTCGGCGTCTTCCTTGTCCATCACCGCCAAAAGTTCTTCACGGGTTTCGTCGTCAAGATCGCGCAGTGCCTCGGCCGCCTCGTCGGGCTCCATCTCGGCCAGCAACGACGCCGCCTGTTCTGGATCGGCATCTCGAAGGAGAACCGCGAGTTCATCGGGTTCCATTTCCTCAAGTGCATCGGCAGCCGTCTCGGCATCGAGGGCGGCGAGAAGCTCCTGACGCTGCGATCGACCGAGTTCTTCAAGAAGGTCAGCAAGTTCGCCGGGGCGAAGTCGGCGGAGTTCACTATTGGCACGACTCAAGCGCACAGGTTCACCGGGATCGGAGAATGGCTGAATCGCGGCCCAGTCGATGACCCGATCAGGATGGGGACGCACTCTCCAACGAGCAGGACCAAGTCGACGCACCAAGGTGGAGAAGCCAACGTCAGCCCCCACCAATCGGTAGCCGCCACCGACGCGCGCAAGAAACAGATCTGCGGCACGAAAGACGCGTACACCGTCGACATCGACCATCTGGTGATCGATTACGTCGTCGACGAGTTTCACTTCATTGTCGCGTCGCGCGAAATCGCGAAGATCCACCTTCGCTGAACGCAGCACGATGCGACGTTGTTCAAGTTCGCCGATCTTGTCGGCTGAAACCCACGTGAGCTGACGACCAACGCGAACAACAAGGCCAGTGAGCGGCGGGTACGGCTCGCCTTCCCAACGAACAACGAGGTCAACAAGCCGTCCCACTTCGATACCCGATGAATGCACGACTGGCGCGCCAGTGAGTCCCGACACAGAGAGAAGGGAATCAGCAACTGCCTCGAGGGCGAGAAGGCGCTTTGTTCGTTGCTTGCGGCGCTGCGCTATGGCACGCGGGGCATTGAGTGTCTGCGGCATGGCGGTCTCCGGGAGTGGGAAATGGACGGACTACGCCATCTCCACCTCACGGTCCGCGACATACGAGGACTACTAGAGAGACATGGAGAAGGCGACACACGACGGAAAGCGTGTACTTGGGGGCTCGCTAGCTGGCATGTGGGTCACCTCCTCGAGATATCAACGCCGACCATTGGTCGACCTCACAGGCACCTTTCTACCATCTGAGGCCCGGAAGTTCCCCATTGGATTTTCCAGGCATCATGAATTCGCCTGTCGTTCACGCTTCGTTCGCTGTCGGGCAGGATGGAGAGATGGCAACTGCACCAGTGATCCTGCTCCCCCCGTCCGAAGGTAAAGCCGAAGGCGGATCAGGCCAACAACTTCGAATCGCCAATCTTTCGTTCTCGCAACTTGAACAACATCGCACAACGCTTCGCGCAGCACTCGGCGCAGCGATGAAGGGTAACGAAGCTGGACGTGCGAAATTGCTTGGCGTCAAGGGCAAAGCACTCGCGGCCGCGACGAGCGCGAATCTTGATGTGCTGACGTCAGCGACAATGCCCGCGATTGAGCGTTACACCGGTGTGCTGTACGACGCGCTCGATGTCGCATCGCTCTCAACCCGAGATCGGAAACGACTCAACAAACAGGTCTTGATCTTCAGCGGGCTCTGGGGAGTTGTCCGACCCGACGACATGATCCCGGATTACAAGTTGAAGATGGGAGCAACACTTGCACCTGTCGGAAAGTTGTCGACGTGGTGGCGCGAACCGCTGACTGCTGCGTTAGCGCCAACAGTGAGCGGCACTGTGGTGTGGAACTTGTTACCTAAGGAGCACGACAATGCATGGGCGCCACTCTCCCCCGCGCACGCCGAAACAACTCCAAGTGCAGTCCTGTCAGTGAAGTTCCTTGATGAAGGTAAAACCGTCAAAGGAGAGCGCACCTTCACGACGGTCAACCACTGGAACAAGTTGCTGAAGGGAGCGCTTGTTCGATTCATCCTTGAAACCGGCGCCGATGACCCCAAAGCCCTTGCGAAGTTTCGCCATCCCGAGGGCTACCGCTACGACCGAAGCCTCACAGAGACAACGCAGGCTGGCACTGTCGTGAGCATGGTGCGCCCGGTGCGCTGAGCCGTAACGCTGATCCGCCCGTATCGTGGGGGGATGGCCGGTTCGATAAACGCTTCGCCGCTTGACCGCCTCGATCTTCCGATCGAGGGAATGACTTGCGCAGCATGTGCGACTCGGATCGGCAAAGGCCTGAGCAAGATCGACGGGGTCTCTCAAGCCGATGTGAATCTTGCTGCCGCACGAGCCACGGTGCACTTCGACCCGACCGTGACGAATCGAGCCGAATTCGCAGAAAAGATCGAGTCGCTTGGGTACCACGTTCCCGAGGTTGACCGCCGCGACGAAGCCGAGGCGGAGTACACCCACACTCTTGGAATTCGCCTGCTTGTTGCGGTCGTTCTCACTGTGCCAACCGTGCTCATCTCGATGGTTCCACCACTGATGTTCACCAACTGGCAGTGGGTTGCCTTCGCCCTCAGCACTCCGGTTGTGTTTTATTGCGGTTGGGGATTCCATCGAGCAGCGCTCATCAACCTTCGGCATGGCACCGCAACCATGGACACGCTGGTTTCGATGGGAACGCTCGCCGCCTGGGCGTGGTCCACCGTCGCGCTGTTCTTCTTGCAGGCCGCCGACCAGAGCTCGGACTCGATGGGTGGCATGGCGGGGATGTCTTCTAGTGACACCGCTCATGTGTATTTCGAAACTGCGGGCGTCATCATCTCCCTGATTCTTTTGGGCAAATGGTTCGAAGCGCGAGCACGTCGCCGTTCTGGCGATGCGTTGCGCAAACTCGCGGAACTCGGGGTGAAGACTGCACGTCTTGAAGACGGCACTGAAATCCCGCTTGAAGAACTTGTTGTTGGCATTCGATTTGTGGTTCGTCCCGGCGAGAAAGTCGCCACCGATGGAACTGTGGTTGAAGGCCATTCCGCTATCGACATGTCGATGATCACGGGCGAACCCGTGCCTGTTGAAGTTGGACCTGGCGACGAAGTTGTCGGCGCAACCATCAATGCAAACGGCCACCTTGTTGTCGAAGCGACCCGCATTGGCAATGACACTGCGCTCGCCCAAATTGTGCAACTTGTTGAAGACGCTCAAGGGTCGCGTGCTCCGATTCAGCGTCTCGCCGATCGAGTTGCCGGCATTTTCGTTCCAATCGTGTTTGCCATTGCGATCGCCACCATCATCGGCTGGACGGTTACCGGGAACTCCGTACAAGACACATTCTCTGCTGCAGTTGCTGTTCTCATTATCGCTTGCCCTTGCGCACTCGGGCTGGCGACACCAACCGCCATCATGGTGGGCACCGGACGCGGCGCCCAGTTGGGCATCATCATCAAAGGCGGCGAGGTTCTCGAACAAACACGACGTGTCGACGTTGCAGTGCTCGACAAGACCGGCACGCT
>SYBH01000138.1 GCA_005787345.1 Actinomycetota bacterium | reverse complement strand
GGTGAGGTCGCTGGTTCGATTCCAGCTAGCCCCACGATGAAAATGTTCCGACGGGCCATGATTGCCATCGGCATGGGGGCGCTTGTCGCCGCCGCCGTCCGGCTCCGCGGATCGGGTGTTGCTCCGCACCGCTCTGGCGGGTGGCGCGAGCTCTCCGGACCCGGTCTGGACTGACATGGCTCGCATAGGAATCCTGGGTGTTGGTGCAGTCGGCGCGCGTCTCGCTCGGCAACTTGTTTCTACCGATGATGACGACGTTGTGCTTCGTGACGAACGACGTAATCGTGTTGAACTGGTAGCAAACAGCCTTGGTGATCGCGCAATCATCGATCGGGGGTCCTTGGATGATCCGCTCGATGTCGATGTCGTCGTGTTGGCCGGTCCTGCTCGAACCCAAACACATGTTGCTGAACAGTTTGTTCGTCGCGGCATTCATGTCGTCAGCACAAGCGATGATCTGACCGACGTACGGGCGCTTTTGGCACTTGATCAGCACGCACGCGAACGCAATGTCCATGTGGTGATTGGTGCCGGCTTTGCCCCAGGACTTACTTGTGTACTTGCCGCACATGCTGCAAAAAAATTCGAACACGTCGACGAAGTTCACATCGCAAAGTCGGGAACCGGCGGTCCTGCGTGCGCTCGTCAACATCATCGCGCCCTTGGTCGCGGCGCGGTCGATTGGCGCGATGGGTCTTGGGATGCACGACCGGGTGGCTCTGGCCGAGAACTGTGCTGGTTCCCTGACCCCATTGGTCCGCAGGACTGTTACCGAGCAGAACTTCCCGATGCACTTGTTTTGGTTCCTGCATTCTCGGGCGTGCGTCGTGTGACCTCTCGAGTGTCGGCGACCCGCCGCGATCGTCTCACTGCTCGACTTCCGATGCTGTGGCCCACCGATCCCGAAGGCGGACCCGGTGCTGTGCGCGTCGAAGTTCGCGGCCGCAGCAATGGCCGTGGTTCGGTACTTGTCTATGGGGCAATGGATCGGCCCGCAGTTGCCGCCGGGGCAGTTGCCGCGGTCGCGAGTCGATTCATTGTCAATGGATCACTCCGGAGATTCGGAGCGGCGGGTTTGGCCGAATCGGTTGATTCCCTCGCGTTCCTTGCCGAATTGGCTCGCCGGGGTGTTCGGGCTGCGGTGTTTGAGGGCGAAGCCGGGGCCTAAGGCCCTTGTGTACTCCGGTCGCCAGGAAATCTGGGCTGGACGACTCAGAAAAAAGGGCCGGGGTGACCAGAAATCTGCTCGCGCGCGTTCCTAGGGTGTCGATCCGGCAATCAACCGGTTGCGGGGATGGACGGCGAAAGGGGAGGTTTCGCCGACCTCTGGGAGCAGGAGCGTGCGCACGCACGAAGGGGGAGTCACATGAACGGGCAATCGATGGATCCCGAAGTTGCAGCGTTGGTCGAGAGAGGGCTTGAGGTCGTCCCCAAAGTGGTCGCCTCAATTGCCGCAAACTTTCCTCGACATGTTGATCGAGCAGAACTGATTCGAGCCGGAGCACTCGGAGTCGTCGAAGCGGCATGGAGGTTCGATTCGACGCGCGGAGTTCCATTCGAACGATTCGTCGCAATGCGCATTCGTGGTGCTGTGCTCGATGCCGTGCGCGCCGATGACTGGGCGCCGCGAGCATTGCGCGCTGCAGCTCGTCGAATTGAAATGGTTGAGAACTCGCTTACGGCTCGTTATGGACGCCGACCGACGATCGAGGAGCTCGCTGCGGAAGCAGGGACATCCACCGAGCAGGTCAGGAAGGTCAAAGCGCTTCTCGAAACCAGTGTTGTTGGTCGGCTTGATCAAGGCCAGAACGACGAGACCGCAGCGGGATTCCGCACCGAAGAACTCGTTGATCGAGGGCAACGAGACGTTGTTGCACTACTTGAGCACGCTGAACTTCTTACCTACCTCCGCCAGGCGCTTGACGAACTGCCTCAGCGCCAGCGTCGGGTGATCCTCGGCCATTTCGTCGATGGCCAGACAACGGCGGAATTAGCAAGCGAACTGGGAGTCACTCGTTCACGCGTGAGCCAACTTCGCACCAACGCTTTGCATGAACTTCGTCGCTCCATCGCCGGACACTACGGACCAGTTCCGTTGCACAAGGACCGAACGATTCCAACGGAGCCTGCGACCTTCCCGCTATCGACAACTGCGTGATGAGCGATATCGCTTTCGGTAAAGCCTCCGCTGACAATGATCGCTACAGCGATACCGATAACGATGCGGAATGACCTTTGAGCGAGCTAACTCTTTGTCGGATGCTTGCGATATTTGAGGAACAGAACTCCAGCGCCGATCACAATGACGGCACAGACACCGAGAAAGACATAGCGACCCGAAGCGTTGGTCTCACTCCCCGCATCGGTTACCGCGTTTGATTCTGTTGCCATCCGAGCGACTGCGGTGGTTGACGAACCACTTGCGGCGGCGACGGCAGTTGCTGACGTGCTCGCCGAGGTGCTGTTGGTGGGCACCACAATTTTTGGTGCGGGCTGGGTTGCTTCTGATTTCTCGCCACCGTCGGATTGAATCCACGCGATTTCGGTGTTGTTCGTGCAGGTTTGGATGGTGGGAAGCCTGACGGTCTCACCAGCCGGTTGCGCCAACACGAGACTGAAGTCGAAGTCGGCAGAGGAGTTTGCTGGCATTGAGCCACCAGTCCATGAGATTTCTGTTGCTGTTACGGCCGAGGTCCAGTCCCCCGAATTGGTGCCGGTGACAGCAGTTGCTCCGCTCGGAAGTGCAACTCGAACGCCAGTGACGGGATTGCCGTTGCAACCGTGTTCAATCGAAACGGTGATTGCGGTGCGGCCAGCTTGTTCGGCTTTTGCGCTTGCGTTCGCGTGGGCAAATGCGGGGCCCGCTAACGCCACAAGCGCGGTAAGCGATGCAGCGGAAGCGATGAGAAAGCGTCGGGGGAGGGCCATGTGCATCCTTGACTGTGGTTAGCGACGGACGGAAACTTCGAACGATGTGCGTTGTTCAGTGAAGTCACCGGTTCGAACTGCGATCGTGATGGTCCAGGTGCCAGGAATCGAGAGTTCGTTTCCTTGAATCACAAACACTCCGGGCTCTGAGGCTGGCACCTGTCGGGTGATCGGCTCAAGTCCGGCCGATGGTTGCGAGAATTCAATACTCATACTGTTGGCCACATTGACTGGTTGTCCGGTCTCGTCGGCGTATCGGACGGCAACGGTATTTGGCCCAACAATCGCTGGATCAACAGAAAGTTGGACGGTGCCGGTGTCGACCCGTTGGGTGGTGTCGACTCGGTCGGTCGTTGCTACGACAGCCGTTCGAGCGGGCGGAACGTTGACAACGATTGCGGTGAGCGCGATCACCGCGACGAGAAGTACCGCTTCGGCCCGGATCGTTCGGAGGAGAGTCGCCCAGCGAACCGCCAGTTCGCTGGTGTCCTCGGTTGGGCGGGTGAGCGAAGGTAGGAGCTTGCGTCGATTCCATGCAGCGATGAGTACGACGATGAGGGTGAGGCCGATTTTGGCGAGAATGAGCTGACCCCAAGTAGTGGTAAGGATCGAGTTCAGACTCGCGTCGGAGCCGGTGATGGTGAGAGTCAGCCCGGCAATGGTGAGTGCAATGACCGACCAAAAGGCCATAAGCGAAAATCGACTGATGATCCCCGCGGTTGAGCGAACCGTTTCGGGCGCGCGTAGCGAAAGCACCATTACCAACCCAACGAGTCCGCCAAGCCAGAGCGCAGCCGCAGTGGCATGGATGGCGTCGGCAGCTAGAGAGATGGCTGTGGGGGAAAGTTCGGTCGCGTGGCCCCACACGGCGAACGAGACGGTGACAGCAAGACCGCCAGAAAGGGCAAGTGACTGCGACACCACCTTTTTGGCGATATCGGTTGAGAGGTGGACTGCAGCCAAGCCAATCATCAACAACGCGAGTGACCAACCAAGGTTTTGATTGAGAACATCACGAAGCACATTGGAGTCAGTGACGGCGCCGGCTCCCTTGCCTGTAAGAAGCGCAGCCTGGCTCATCACGATGCCGATAGCACTGAACAGAGCAAGGATCGAACCAATGCGAACAAACGGAACAATCCGCCAACGATCTTCGGCGCGATCATGAATGAAAGCCAAGAAAAACGCGACACCTGCAGCGACGAGCGCAGCGAGGTAGATGATGAAGCGAGAAATGCCGCCGATGATTTCCCAAAGTCGATCACTGTTCGAACTGGGTAGAGCGCTTCGGTCAAGTGCTCCTTCGCCCACACCAAAGAGCAGCGAGCCGCTTACTGGGTGACCATCAGCGGAAAGAACTCGATAGGTCGCGACGTAGGTGCCGTCGGACAAGGACTCGCTGATTGGTGCAACAAGTGTCCGACCATCGACGATTTCACTGTTTCCGGTATCGATAGTCTTGCCATCGGCATCGAGAACACTGAGTCCGTCCGAAATGGTTGTCACTGCTTCACTGAAGGTGATTCGGATCTCGCTCGGCGAGGTGAGAACCGATTGCCCATCGGCGGGAGAAGAGCTCTCCAACGTGGCGTGAGCCGACGCGGCGGTCGTACCGAGAGCGAGAACTCCAACCAGAATCGCGAGTGCGGCAACGAGTTGTCGGGTACTACGGGACATGTGTTCTCGTTTTCCGCGAGTTGGCAAGACTGTGTGGCGGGTTGGGCAAGACTGTCGGAGTGTCCAATCGTATTCCCATCCCCGAAGCGTCACGGCGCGGTCATCCCAATGTCTGAGCGCGAGTCAGCGATTGCTGTCGAAGGGCACAACGTGGTGCTCGCGTATGGCCGTCACCCGGTCCTGCGCGACGCGTCCTTTGCGTTGCCGACCGGTGCGGTCACTTCGTTAGTTGGTCCCAACGGAGCTGGGAAATCCAGTTTGTTGAACGCAATTGTGGGTTTGTTGCCGGTGGAGTCAGGAACGCTAACGGTCGCGGGTGGAGCACCAACCGACATGCGTCGCCGGGTTGCGTACGTGATGCAATCGGCAAAGGTCAATGATCAATTACCAGTCACGGTTCGTGAAGTTGTCTCGATGGGGCGTTTTGCAACTCGCGGCGCATTTGGCCGGATGACAGATGATGATCGCCGCATCGTTGACGAGGCGATGGATCGCCTTGAGTTAGGTGATCTCTCTCGGCGCCATCTTCACGAACTTTCCGGTGGGCAACGTCAACGTGTTTTTGTCGCTCAGGGTCTGGCGCAAGGAGGCGACATCCTCCTCCTCGACGAACCGGTGACCGGCCTCGATGTCGTGAGTCGTCAACACATCCTCGACGTCGTCGACCAAGAGCGAGACGCAGGTCGCACCATTGTGATGACGACGCACGATCTTGCTGAAGCAGCTGAGACCGATCACGTGATGTTGCTGGCTGGCCGAGTTGTTGCGAGCGGTACTGCTGACGAAGTTCTCACTGCAGCGAATCTCGCCGAGGCTTATGGCGGGCGCCTGTTGCGTTTGGCTGATGGAATCGTGCTTATTGACGATCCGCATCATCACGCGCATGGACATGACCACACGGTGTGTGAAGACGATGACGAGCGTTAGCGGTTATTGAATGCGGCAATGACCGCGTCGTGAATAACGCCGTTTGATGCCACGCCTGAAACATTGGAGCCTGGGACCAGTGAAACTTCTTTGCCGTCGGTGCCGGTGAATTTTCCGCCGGCTTCATCGAAGATCACAGGCATTGGCGCGATATCCCACAGCGAAACCTCAGGATCGACCATCGCGTCGAGGGCGCCACACGCAACCATGGCGTAGCCGTAGCCGTCGCCCCAAGTTCGCAACTCAAATCCTGCTCGCATAACGCCGAGCAAAGAATCTTCGCCCCAAGTTCCAAAGCCACTGGTGGAAAGCACGCAACTTGAGGGAGTGTTTCTGTCGCTGACACGCACTGGACGGCCGTCGCGAAAACACCCGAGACCGCGACCGGCGTACACGGTGGTGTTGAGTGCTGGGAGATTGATGACACCGATGAGGGGTCCGTGTTCATCGACCACGGCAAGAAGGTTCGAATACAACGGCACTCCGCGCGTAAACGCTTTGGTGCCATCAATAGGGTCGACGATCCACGTTCTTGTGCTGGTGCCGATGTGATCATCGAGTTCCTCGCCGAGCACGGAATCCTCGGGATGAAGGGCGGCGAGGCGATCTCGAACGATTTGTTCGGCTCCGCGATCGGCTTCAGTTACTGGTGTGCCATCGCTTTTGGTGCTGATGTCCAAGGCGGGGTTATCGAACCACTGCATGGTGAAGGTGCCAGCGGCGCGCAGGATATCGACCGCGTTGGCGAGCATTGTTTGGTCAGCGGGCGGACCCGGGGGGAGAAGAGCCACGAGTCAATGCTGACACGACAGCAACGCAAATCGGTGCCGCTTTTACTACTTTGCCTCTCGAGACGTTGCGCCGAGATCAACTAACTGGTCGAACCATGCACCGGCCACGACTTTCCCGAGCATTCCGGCGGCGAGATCCTCGGGCATGGTGAATTCGATGACGTGGTTGACGCCATCAATCGTCATGGTGAGCTGGGGGCGCATCATTGTTGGTCGAGGGCCAAGAGCAATGTCGCTGGGCCACGAATCAAAGATTGTCGTCCCCTCGAGGTTTTCGTCAGCCTTCTTCGCACGAGATTTCGGGTTCCTACCGAAAGTAAACGAAAGTTTGCCGCCGGCGTAGTGAAGCGTTCCGCGCCGACGACCGTTCTCGCGACGGTTGGGCGCTCGGGTAACAGGAACCGAGACGGGGTCATTGTCGGCTGTTGCGCGGACAAGTCGTCCGGGTTCAATCGCGTGTTGTTCCGCGCCGTCGCCGCGTACAACCTGAATCGTGTTCGTGACGACGAGTGCGCCGATGACGAGCAACGGAAGAATCAAAATCCAAGGCGCACCGGCAGAAAGTGCGAAAAGCAGCACGAGGGCAATGCCCCACCACAGAACCAGATTGATGTTTCGACGAGCACGCGCCTTGGCGCGTGTCGGATTTGGATCGGGAGTGTGATTGATGCGAGCCACGTCAGGAGGCTCCGAGTTCTCGCAACTGCGCGTACCACTCACCGGCAATGGTCGGCCCAACAAAGGTTGCGCCGAGATCCCAGGACGGGAAGAACCTTACGGAATGATTGACGCCATCAATTGACAGATCGAGTTGCGGACGCATGAAGCTCGGAACGGTGATGACTTCAACATGATCGATTGCGGCATCGAAGCGCACCTGGTCTTTGAGGCACTCGAAACGAAGCCGTTTTCCATCGCAAATCAGAAAGCCGCGCTGGGGAGGTTCGCCGCGAACCCGGGCACCAGGGGACCACACGCCATTTACCGAGACAGGATCACCGGTTGTTGCTGCTCGAAGTTCGCCTTTTGCAAGGGTTTCAGCGTCGGGGCCGTCGGGTCGACGTGACAATCGAATTGTTGCGAGGAGAAGAACTGTGAACACCACAGTGGGAAGGACGAACAGCGGGTTTCCAAATCCGATTGGTGCAACAAAGAAGACGAGGATGAATAGCCAGGTACCAATCACCGACCACACCCGCTGCCGACGAACCAATGCTGGAGCCTCGGGTCGGTTGGGTCCGAATCGCTTTGCGTTCTTCTTTGCGGTAGCCATCGGCGAGACCCTACGGCGTTTGGGTAGAAGTTCCGATGCGCAGTGATTCCGGCGCTGGTCGATCAATCGGGGGAGGATCGCCAATGGGCCAGCCGAGATAGAGCAGCCCCACGATCGTGTCGGTTTCGTCGAAGCCGCAGAACTCGCGCAATCGGACCGAGGTCATTGCCGCGCCGGTGGACCAATACGAAGCGAGATCAGCGGCGGTGGCTCCAAGCAGCAGCGTTTGGATGGCAGCCGCTACGGCATCGCGATTTTCGGCAGTCATCGTGGGATCTTCGCCGGCAATCGACGCCACTGCGATCAGCACCGGTGCTCGGAGATATTTCGATCGCGCTTTTTCGATCTTTGCCTCGGGTTGACCTGTCTCGATGAGATCAAGAGCGAGCGCTTCGCCGAGTTCAGCCCGACCTTCGCCCGTGATGATGCGAAACCGCCAAGGAAAGGTCCGTCTGTGATTAGGGGCCGTGGCTGAAACCGCAATGAGGCGGTCGATGAGTTCGTCAGAAATAGCTCGGTCAGGGTCAACCCGTAGCGAGGATCGCCGGAGTGAGGCAATGGTCTCGAAGGAGGAAAGTGGATCCACGGATCCGGACGGGTCGGTCATCCTTAGGACAGTACCGCCGACTCTCAACAGATCAGACGGGCATGGGGCATTGAGTTTCCCCAGATCTATCCACAAGTTTTTCCACAGGGGTTGACCAATGCGCGCAGACCTGGGGTAAGGTAACGAGTCCTCGGGCGGATACCGGGCCTTCCACGATTGCGTCATTGACGTGATCAGACGAGGAACCATGGCCATGACATCCCCCCGCAGTGCGAGTCCAAGAAGGTTGCCCAAGCGATCTTGGCGTTGGACCGCGTTCGCCGCGCTGGCGCTTGCTGGCATCTTTGGAACGGCCATTGGTTCGTCGATCGACGTAGGGGCAGTCGCAACCAACCCACGGACACAACGGGCGAATGTTCGATCAGAACAGGCAAAGATTGCGGCCAAAGTAAACGCGCTCGAAAGTTCGCAGGACCAGGTCATGGCGGCGCTCAAGGCCATGGAGGAAAACGTCCGCGGCCAGCAGGCAGTGCTTTCCGAAGCCCGCCGTCAAGCCGAGGTCAGCGCAGCCGAGGCAGCGCAAGCCGAGAAAGATGCAGCGCAGACCTCCCGCGACCTCGATGCGCTTCGGGCTCGAGTCGCGCGCTACGCCGTCAAGGCCTATGTGGAGCCCCCGGGCGAAGAGCTGATGCGCCGATTCGAGGCAGCATCGGCACAAGAGGACGCAACTCGGAACGCGCTGCTGAACATGCAATCGCGCAGCGATTCTGACGTCATCGATCAACTTCGGTCGACGAAGGCGCGCCTCGAAGAGGAACTTGCTCGTGCTCAAGCGGCCAAGAGTGCCGCCGAAACCCATGCAGCAGAAGCCGAGGGCGCGCTGCAGTCGTTGTCGGTTGCGCAATCCCAGCAACAGGCATACGCCAGTCAAGTACGCCAGCGACTTGATGAGACGTTGTCTGACGCCGCCTTCCTTTCACGCATGGATGCGGAATTAGGCCGACAGATCGCCGCCGAAGCCGCTGCGCTTGCCAGAGCAGTCGTCGGTGTTCCCAGTTCTGGGTCTGGTTCGGGTTCTGGGTCTGGTTCTTCGAACAACACCACTCCACCCCCAAGTGGCAACAACCCGTATCCGACTCCAGCCCTCACGACGGTGAATGGAATCACTGTTGCCTCGAGCATTGCCGACCGTGTTCGTGGGTTGCTGAACGCTGCATCCGCAGACGGCATCAATCTGACCGGTTATGGCTACCGAGATTTCAATGCGCAGATTGCATTGCGTCGTCAGAACTGTGGAACGACTCAGTACGCCATTTGGGAGATGCCCCCCGACGCGTGCTCACCCCCAACGGCCCGACCCGGGTACTCCTATCACGAGCGCGGTTTAGCCATTGATTTCATGGCCAATGGCCGGTTCATCAATTCCCGGAGCAATCCCGGATTTATTTGGCTCGCGGCGAATGCGGGTCGGTTTGGGTTCTATAACCTCCCGAGCGAGCCGTGGCACTGGGACACTCGGGGCACCTGACCTTCGGCACCTTCAGCACGGAGCGGTACGCTGATCGTGTGAGTAACACCGCAGTTCGTCTCTCGATTACCGAATCCGACGTCAGTGAACGCCAAGACACTCGGCCGTCTGATCCTGGTCTTGAAGAGGGAAAAGTCGCGCACATCATTCGTAAGGACGACCAAATGCGCGGCTATGTGCTTGGCGAGGAAATCACTGCACTATGCGGCGAGAAGTTCATCCCTACTCGCGACCCCTATCAATACCCCGTCTGCGAGGGCTGTCGAGCTGCACTCACGATGATGAACGGCAGCGACTAACTCAATCGGGTCGATGCTCATTCACCGATCTCCGGGGCTAGGGTCCGTTTCGTTGAAGCCGAGAACAGTTCGGGCGAGGGGGAGTTATGTATCCGGGAGAGTACGGGCGTACAACGCCGAATAAACCCGCAGTGATCATGGGATCTTCGGGAACGGTCGTGACCTACGCCGAACTCGATGAACGTTCGCGGCGACTGTCTCGCTTACTTCACGAGCGCGGTCTTGTCGCCGGCGACATGGTGGCGTTGTTTGCCGAGAATCATCCCCGTTACTTCGAAGTTGCGTGGGCCGCGCTGCGTTCGGGCATGTACCTCGTCACCGTGAACCGCTACCTGCAGGCCGAAGAAGCTGCGTACCTCATCACCGACTCAGGCGCGAAAGCATTCATCTCGACGGCGTACCAGTCGAAGGTTGCGACCGAGATGTTGGAGTTCATTCCTGATTGTCAGGTGCGGTTGATGATGGACGGAACCGTTGACGGTTTCGAGTCCTACGAAGACGCGATTGCTGCAGCGAGCGATGAAGTCTTTGCCGAACAACCTCGTGGCGACTTCATGCTTTATTCCTCAGGCACAACCGGCCGGCCGAAGGGAATTAAACGCGAGCTTCCCGATCGAACGATTGACGATGGCCAGGGCGGAACGATCTCGTTGCTCTTGCAGTTCATGTTGGGGATGAACTCTGAGTCGATCTACTTGTGTCCAGCGCCGCTCTATCACTCAGCGGCAATTATTTGGTCGTGTGGTGTTCACGAAATTGGCGGCACGGTTGTCGTACTCGAAAAGTTCGACGCCGAAGAATTCCTGCGCGTCGTCGAACGCGATTCAGTGACACACGCGCAGGTTGTTCCCACGATGATGGTGCGAATGTTGGGTCTTCCCGATGAGGTCAAGTCTCGATACGACTTGTCGAGCCTTCAGTTGATGGTTCATGCCGCGGCACCGTGTCCGCCCGAGGCCAAACGGCAAATGATCGAATGGCTTGGCCCGATCGTGAGCGAGTACTACGCGGGTACCGAAGGCACCGGAATGACCTTCCTGACATCGGAGGAGTGGTTGGCGCATCCGGGTTCGGTCGGTAAGCCAATTAATGGCATCCCGCACATTTGTGACGATGAAGGGAACGAACTCGAAGCCGGTGGAACTGGTCTCGTGTATTTCGAACAACCCCAAGCCAATTTCGAATATCACGGGGATCCGGAAAAGACGAAGGACAGTCGCCATCCGCAGCGTGATAACTGGATGACGCTTGGTGATATCGGATATCTCGACGAAGACGGCTTTCTGTATCTCACCGACCGGCGCGCGTTCACAATTATTTCCGGCGGTGTGAACATTTATCCGGCGGAAATTGAATCGGCGCTGATCATGCATCCGGAAGTGGTCGACGTTGCCGTCTTCGGTCTTCCCGATCCCGAGTTCGGCGAGTACGTGCACGCGGTTGTGCAGCTTGAAGCCGGGGTGAGTGGTGACGAGGCAACGGTGGAGCGTCTCCGGAACTATGCGCGTGAGAACCTCGCCGGTTTCAAGGTGCCACGAGTGATTGATTTCCGTGATGAACTTCCGAGATTGCCAACCGGCAAGCTCTACAAACAACAGATCCGCGACGAGTACCTCGGTCGGTGACTGAATGGATGTCGATCGTTGTCGTCGTCGACTCTGTCGACGTCGATCTCGTTTCTGGACTTGTGTGGGACTTAGGCGTTAGCGGCATCGAGGAGCGAGCACTCCCCGATGGCGCTGTTGAACTCCGCATTGGTTGTGAGAGGACCATTGCGCAACAGGTTCTTGAGGTGCTGGCCGAGCGATGGGCACCAAATGCCGAACCCGTTGCTGCCGATGAAGGTCTCGATGCATGGCGTGATCATGCACAGGTGTGGCGAATCGGTTCGATCGTGATCGTTCCGCCGTGGTTAGAGACGCCGATCGGTGTCGACGAGAACGACCTCGTGATTGTGATTGATCCGGGACATGCCTTTGGTAGCGCGTCGCATGAAACCACCCGGATGTGTCTCGAGGCGGTTGTCGACCTTGTGACTCCGGGATGCGCCGTGGCCGACATCGGGTGCGGGAGCGGAGTGCTGGCAATCGCCGCAGCGCGCCGTGGTGCAACGATGGTGGTCGCAACCGACATCGCTGCCGACGCCATTGTCGCAACGCTCGATAACGCACTCACGAACGATGTTGCTGATCTCGTTGAGGTGTCGACAGCAACGATTGATGAACTTGATCCAACGACATTCGATGTTGTTTTCGCCAACATCGGCGCCGCCACGTTGGCTTCGATGGCAGCTGCATTGGTGCAGGTGACCAAACCCGAGGGTGTTCTGGTGTTGAGCGGACTACTTGGGGAGCAGGTCGAGACAGTCATCTCCTCGTTCGAGCAGACCGGTGCGCTTCGGACCGAGATTCGTGCGGATGGCGAGTGGCGAACCGTTCTCATGAAACGACCGCGCTGACAAACGGCGCGCTGCGTTACGAAAAGGTTCCCGACTGGCGCTAGGTTGCGGCGATGGCTGACACCAAACCAATCGTGACCATTCCCGACACCGCCCCTCCGGCTGACCTCGTCCTTGAGGACATCGAAGTTGGAACCGGCACCGAAGCCGTTGCGGGTGCAAACGTCACCGTGCACTACGTGGGTGTGGCCTGGAGTGACGGCCAGCAGTTCGACGCGTCATGGGACCGCAACGACACCTTTGAGTTCCGACTCGGTGCTGGCCAGGTCATCGCTGGTTGGGACCAAGGTGTTGCCGGCATGAAGGTTGGCGGCCGTCGCAGCATCACCATTCCTTCGCACCTCGGTTACGGCGATCGTGGCGCCGGTGGCGTCATCAAGGGCGGCGAAACCCTCGTATTCGTCGTCGATCTTCTCAACGTCGGCTGATCGCCGAACTACGAAATCGCTGAACGCCAGCGCGAATAGCGGCTGGGCTTCGGCCAACTGGTGACCTCGGGCCGAAGCGGCTCGAGGGTTCCGGCGCGCAACGAACCCACCCATACGCCGGTTCCGTAGGCGACATCGTCGGCCAGCCGAAGGGCCACATAGGGGAGTGGCGCGATATCGGGTCGGGTTCGGATCCAATCGATGATTGAAGGCGCCAGCACTCCTGCAACCAGTGCCAACTTGAGCCGCTTCCACGGCACAAACACGATGGCGAGTGCGGTGAGCGGCCATAACGGGCGAACAAGTCCTTGGGCAATCGTGCGACCAGCGCTGAGATGCCCGCGTCCTGCGAGTTGTGCAGCAACCGGCAGTGGTTGGGAGAGCGCACCAAGTTTTCCGCTGAGCATTCCCGCCGTGGCGCCAACAACTGCGCCGGCCGCAATGGGATGGCCTGTAGCGACAAGACCCCATGTGGCAATGCTCCAACCGGAGGCTTCAATAGGCGCCAACGCACCCGGGTGTCGCTTTGCGAGTGGTCCGGCAGAGGTGCCGTAATCGAAACGGCGACGGACCCAGGACCACGGTGCCGTGCGGTGACGATGGCCCACCGTCACGCTGGGCTCGTAGCGAACGGTGTGGCCCACTTCATCAAGTTTCCAAACAAGATCAACGTCTTCACCAACGGACATGGCCTCGTCGAAACCACCAACTGCGTTGAGGGCATCGACGCGGCAAACAAGCGCTGCGGACGGCACATACGAAATGCGAGTGCGGGCTCGCACCCGCCCGCGTTGGGTTCCGCAATCAAGTGAGGCATTCACCCGCTCGTAGCGGGAAAGCAAAGGGTAGTCAGGAGCACCGAGCGGCTCAATCGAGGTGATGCGCGGCGCAACAACCGCAACCGCAGGGTCGCCAAATTGTTCGAGGAGTGGTTCAAGCCAGCCCGGTCGAGGAAGGCAATCGGCGTCGAGAAACGCAACAAGTGATGTGTCGACCTCGGCGAGACCGGTATTGCGCGCGGCGGCTGGTCCACCGTTTGTTGCGCGGCGAACGCACACCACGCTTACTCCATGGGTTGTCTTGGCCGGAACCACAACTGGTTCGGCACTTTCGTCATCGACCACGATGATTTGAGCGACGTGACCAATGCCGTCGAGTAACCCCGGTTCAAGTTCGCCGCGTACAGGAACAACAACTGTGACATCGGCAGTTATGAACGGTGTTGTCGCGGGAACCGGTTGCAGAAGGCCGCCGTCGAGGAGACGACGCACAAGTGATGTCGCCCCCTTACCGAGCGGAACCGGGTTGCCATTCAACAAGTCATCGACAAGGTCGGCGCCCTTATCGCTGATGCGCACAATGCGAAGCGGTGAACCGCCGAGCAGCACCGTGCCGCGCTCCTTGCGTTGCATTGAAAGATCAGCAACAACGAAGAGACCAGCAAGTTCGCTGGTCATCGAGGAAACACCTTGTCGATAGTGAGAGCAAGGTCAGCGATGAGACTAAGAAAAAGTTCGTTGCCATGTTCGGCACTTGCAGTGGTCGGATCGCCAAGTACGCCGTTTTCACTGACGGACTTCACACCGCCGGACTGAAGTTCGGCGAGAAGTTCACCGAGTGGAGCCGTCGCGCCCGCTTCCAACTTGGCAGTGCGCACGCACTCGGGATCGATGGCCAGGAGGATCGAGGTTTCGGTGCGGCCGGCGTGGGCATCGCCGCCGGGAATTGAAGGCGACCACGCAACAACAGTGCGAGCTTCGAGGCGCAGGATGGCGCGCGCGGCCAAAAGAGCGTCTTGGTTTCCGCCATGACCGTTTACGAACACAACCCCGGCAAATGCATCGGCGGACCGAGCCAGTTCCACAAGCACAGTGGTGAGCGCGTCGGTACCAATCGACAACGTGCCCTCGAATCCAGCGTGTTCGCCCGATGCGCCAATGCCAACTGCAGGCCCCACAACCAGATCCTTTCGCAGTTCACACACATGTTCCGCAATCGCAACGGCAATGCGCGTGTCGGTGTCGAGCGGAAGGTGGGGGCCGTGTTGTTCGAGGCTGCCCACGGGAATCAACACAATGCGCGGGGTGTCCCGAACCTCAGTCCAGGTGAGATCACCGAGAACATGCGTTGAATTCATGGTCGACATCGTCGCACCGATGGCAGGGTCTGCCCACTCGTTAGCCAAGGAGTGCTTCCGCCAACGCATCAGGTACGGC
>SYBH01000137.1 GCA_005787345.1 Actinomycetota bacterium | reverse complement strand
GTGCGCGCCAGCGGTGCGCGCATCAAGCTGATCAGCGACGGCGACATCTTCGGGGCGCTGGCCACCGCCTGGCCCGACGCCGGCGTGGACGTGTTGTTCGGTATCGGCGGAACGCCCGAAGGTGTCACGTCAGCCGCCGCGTTGAAGTGCATGGGTGGCGAGATTCAAGGCAAGTTGTGGCCCCGCAACGACGCCGAACGCACGGCCGCTCGGGATGCCGGCTACGACCTGGACGCGGTGCTGACCACCGACGATCTGGTGCGCGGCGACAACTGCTTCTTCGCGGCCACGGGCGTGACCGACGGGGAGTTGTTGAAGGGCGTGCGTTTCCACGCCGGTGGCGCGGTCACGCAGAGCCTGGTGATGCGTTCGCATTCGGGGACGGTGCGCATGATCGAGGCGCGCCATCAGCTGGACAAGCTGAACCAGATCTCGAGCATCGACTACGCCTGAGGCATTCGCGTCGATCAAGTTCGTGGGCGGCCACGATCCGCTAATGGTCCGCTACGTAATCTCAATCTTTTCTGTCAACCTGGTCGAGGATCGTGCTCAGGATGCTCTGAAAGTCCGACGGAATGAAATCCCACGAACCTGAAACCCGGCTCAAGTTCGACGCACTCAAATCGGTCCCGGGGAACGTCGTGCTCAACCAAGTCTTGAACGGAGCGGACACCCCGTTCATGGCTTTTTCCCTCTGCCATTGCTTCATCATGTTCTTCCAGCTTCGATCCTCGAGCATGCGGAACCAGTCAGGAGCAAGATCAGTGCAAACAATTGAATTGACCTCGAAGTAATCGAGAATGTCTCTTTTTCTGAGACCGAGGAAAACGAGTCGTCTGCGGTCGGGCGACTTGATCGCGACAACCATCAGGTCGCGAATGACCTTGATCTCGGTCGTCGCTCCCTGAACATGTTCGTGCAACGAAAGGATCAAATCCAGCGCCTCATCGAGGCTCCCCAGATCGGCGAGTCGCTTGGCTTCTTCCCAAAGATCCACTACAGACGCATTTTCGATGCTGTCCAACAGAACAAACATCTTCGTGGAGCTGAATCTCCACAGAATGGAAGAGTCGACAACCTGGCTGGCCCCTGAAGCCCCCCGCATCGGGAACACATGAACGCCAACCCGGTCGAGCTCCGATCCAACTGTAGATCGCAGCACCTGAACATCATGTTCGCCCTCGACCAACAGAAATCCACGTGCCAACTGGAGCATGTCCGAAGAATCGACACCCGCTACATCGGCGAGCACTTCGAGATCGACTCCCGAGAGCGACGAGATTTTTGTTTCTCCACTCTCGCCTCTCGTCAAGGTCACTACATCGATGCCCTCGCTCAATAGTTCACGAATGACGACAGGGGAATGAGTAGCAACAACTAACTTCGCACCGATCAAATTCGATATCTCGAGGAGACCCGATGTCACCCTCGATTCCGCTCGACGATGAAGTCCCATCTCTGGCTCATCGACGACGAGCAAGAAGCCGGGAAGTCCGCGGCTGACGCCACGTTCTCCCATTTCGATCTGCTCTGCGACCCACTTGCGGACCGAATCATCGTTTGTCAATTCGCCCAGCAAGTCCGGAAAACAACTCGCAACTTGGATACTGAAGCGAGCCCATCGTCTCTCCGCCGAACTGAGAAGTTCGAGACCGTGCCCATTCGCCTCCCACTTCAGTTCACCACCGCTGTCGAGCAATTCCAGGTGTGGAGGGTCGTCCATCAGAAGTCGATAGACCGCTCTGGCGACCACCAACGTGACACGTGCGAGTCCGAGAATGAAGTCATCCCATCGATAAACCGGCACTTCACTGAGAACAGATTCGGCGGACGAAAGACGAACAGAGAGTTGCCCAAGCTGGCTTCTGTGGAATCTACGGTACTTGGGCTCCAAACAGTCGAGGTTGCCCAATCTCTGGCCTTCGAACGGCACCGGGGCCGAAAATTCTTCACGGACGACAGGATCAAAAAGAGCGCATGCATCATTAGGAATCTTTTTCGAGTGAAACTCGAACGGCCCAGCACAGCGATTTCTCGGCAAGAGGAGTGCTGGTTCACCCGCCAATTGACGCAGATCATCCTTGATCTCAGGAAGCTCCTCGACGAATCGAAGGCCCGCATCATCGATCCGCACGCGTCGTCCTCCTGGGGCCTCCAACGTCGCAAGGACTCCTGTCGTTACAGGAGCATTTTCATGGTGAACGTTGTACCAAGCTCGAAGCCACTGCCTTCCAGGCTCGTGGTCGAGTCGAGAAACACCTAGCCGACTGTTTTCGACGATCTCCATGCAACATGCCAGCAGAAACGGGAAGTGCGATGCTGTGGTGATCTCCAAATCGCGATCTCCAATTCCTTGACCTACGGAGATCGTCGCGAAAATGATCGCGATCGTCGAAATCGCCTTCTCGTCGAGTTCCGCGACTTGTTGGAGCCTTTTGCGCACGGCCTCCGGGAGCTTTGGATCCAGAACATGTGCTTGCTGCTTCATGTTTCCAAGCACGGAAACGACTTCGAGGTACGTCAGACGCGGGTCCGACATGTGAAATCGCGACTCGTCCGGCGAAACTCCTCCAGCACCGAAGTCCCACGGCTGTTCGTCGCCAGAGGGCTCGATCAAACCCCAAAAAGCAGAATCGAGGCCGTTTGGTCGGTCGTAAATCAGGTCTACAGATCGTCCGATACTCGACAAAAGCCTCGATTTCCCTGCCCCATTCGTCCCCACGACGACGATCCCGCGGTCCCCCAACTTAATGGAACAATTTTCGAATCCTGCCAGTGTTTCCCAACCGCCGATTCCCAATGCTTCGATTCGATTGTCCATCCGGCTTTCCCCCACACCCCACGCTAGTCGTCCCCCGACACGCTCGATCAAGACCAAAGACCGCCAAGTCGTTCGTCGACCTCGTCTTCTTTTCGCTGTCACGAATCCAGCAGGGTTGTGGATTTGGTCCGAAAGACATATTGGATCGAACTCTCGAACGTTTCTCGATCGTCGAAATGCAATCCGTGTTCGGCTTCTCAGGGAGGAGCCCGTATGAAACTTCCTCTACATCACTTCCAAACACAGGTGTGTCCGACCCCGAGTTGTCGACGGGTGTGCATTTCCACGCCGGTGGTGCGATCACGCAGAGCTCGGTGATGCGTTCACACGCGGGAACGGTGCGCACGATCGAGCCGCGCCACCAACTGGACAAGCCGAGCCAAATCTCCAGCGTCGACTACGCATGAGGCGTTGGAATTGCGCGGCGGTGGCTTCCTGGGCGCTCATTCGCCCCCGCAGTCGTCGACTTCGTTCGCCTTCGCTCGAACATCCGGGTTGGGAGACATTCCATTTAGTAGGCGACGCAACAACGCCCTACGCTCTTCTCTGCTGAGGGCGAAGTAACCCTCACCGACTTCCACGTATTGCATACCCGGTTGATTTTCGCTGCTCATGTTCGGTTCCTCCGCGTCTGTCGAATGCTCGCGAGACCCGAAACGACCCGCAGACGGGCTTCTGTGCACGCGATCGAAACCCGATGACCGCTACACGTCGATGACGTCGTCGTTCGTGGCCGGGACGTCCCACGATGCCGGAACCGGACCGAATGCCGCGTTCGACGCGCGAATGATCCCTTGACTAATGATTCCATTGGCCGTTCCACCGATAACGGCGCCGATCCCGAACGGGGCGACTTTGCCCAACACGATGATTCCCTGTTTGGAACCGTATTTGGTCACGAAGTTTCGGCCCAGTACGCGGTTCACCTGGCGGATCGAACTCATCGGGATCGACTTCACCACGGCTTTGGCCCAGTGTTGTCCGGTCCGTTCGGCGACCAAGGGTATGGCCCTGTTGGCGTTCTGGCCCAACAGGATTGCCGTCACCAACAACCTCTGTCGCTCGACGTCAGCGGTCCGAATGCCGTGTACTTCGCCGCGAGCGAGAACATACAGAGCGGTGGCTCCCAGAAAGGCGACGAATTCGCCCCCTGACAGGGAGAGCGCTACCCCGGTGCCGACCCCCGGGGCGGCTGCGGCGGCCCCGACACCGGCACCCGTCGTCACGGTGCTGGCCCTGAACTCGTTGTTCAGACGTCGGAGTATCTCCTGGGGGCTGGATCCGGGATTCTTGCGACGTAGCCGTGCCACGTGGGCCGCAGCCACCGGAGCCTGAACCTTCAACGCTTTGTCGAGCGCCCGGAGGATGAAAGTCTCATTTGTCGTCGTCTCGAGTTCGCTATTTGTCATTCGTGAAGACTCTCACATGATGTTTCCGACCGTCAATGAGGCT
>SYBH01000136.1 GCA_005787345.1 Actinomycetota bacterium | reverse complement strand
AGAAGGTCGCGGCATCGTCGCCCACGTGGCCGACGTTAGAAACCAGGCCGCGCTCGACGCCGCTGTGGCTGAGGGCATTGATCGGTTCGGTCGACTCGATGTCATCGTCGCCAACGCCGGTGTCGCCAGTTATCACCTCACGTGGGAAGTCCCCGAAGAGCACTGGGCGATCGTTCTTGATGTGAATCTCACCGGTGTGTGGCGCACGGTGAAGGCAGGCCTTCCCGCGATGATCGAAGCCGGCAACGGTGGTGCGATCACCTTCATCAGCTCCGCCGCTGGCTTGCGCGGCTATTCCTATCTCGGCCACTACGCCGCAACGAAGCACGGCCTCGTCGGCCTTATGCGTTCACTCACTCTCGAGGTTGGCCAGTACGACATTCGCGTCAACACCATTCACCCCGGCGCAGTCGACACGGTGATGGGCAAGGACCCAGATGTGCCTCGCATCATCGCCGAAGACCCCCGCACCACTGGCGCCTACACCGGACAGCGCCCACTCGATGGGGGCGCACAAAAGGTTGATGACATTTCCAATGCGCTGCTGTGGATCAGTTCCGATGAGGCCCGCATGGTTACGGGTATCACGTTGCCCATCGACGCCGGCGCAGCAATGCGCTGAGAGGATTTCACCATGACTGTTCGACTCCCTCGCCAAAAGCCATTTCGATTCAGTATTCAAGCCAGCGAACCGCCCGGCGGTTTCACCGGCAGTGCTGATGATGGCGATCGCTGGCGCGCGCTTGCCCGTCAGATCGAATCACTCGGCTACGACTCACTCACCATTGCCGACCATCTCGATTCACAATTCGCGATTACTCCTGCACTTGTTTCTGCCGCAGAAGCAACATCAACGCTGAAGATCGGCACGTTGGTGTGGTGCAACGACTACCGCCACCCAGTGATTCTCGCTAAGGAAGCAGCGACTATCGACCTGTTAAGTGGCGGCCGTCTTGAATTCGGTATCGGCGCCGGTTGGATGACCACCGATTACGAACAGTCCGGCATCCCACTCGATCGACCTGGCATTCGTATCGATCGCATGGAGGAAGCCATCACCGTGATCAAAGGACTGTTTGCAAACGGTACCGTTGACTTTCACGGCACGTACTACGACATCACCGGCCACGAAGGAACACCGAAGCCGTTGCAGCCCAAGGTTCCGTTCCTTATCGGCGGTGGCGGCAAGAAGGTTCTGAGCATTGCTGCTCGCGAAGCCGACATCATCGGCATCAACGTTGCACTTACCGCAGGCGTCATTGACGCGTCGGCCGGCCCCAACGCAACTGCCGAAGCGACCGAAGAAAAACTGCAGTGGATTGCCGATGCCGCTGGCGATCGTTACGACGACCTTGAACTGCAAACTCGAGTTCATCTCGCAGTTGTGACAGACGATCGCGAAGGTTTCGCCGAAATGGTTGCGCCTGCGCTTGGCCTCACCGGCGCACAGGCATTGCAGTCACCGCACGCGTTAGCGGGAACGGTTGATCAGTTGTGCGAAACGATCATTGAGCGTCGCGAACGCTGGGGCTTGTCGTACATCACCGTTGGCGCCGATGCCGTCGAATCGTTTGCACCGGTTGTTGCGAGGCTCGCCGGTACCTAGCGGTTTGCGATCGCTCGCCGTTTGAGAAAAACGAGCGCCCCGCCCGAGCAGACCAAGAGCACACCCCACAACACCAGTGCACAAGTGTCCGTACCGGTGTTCGGGAGTCGGACCGACGAGTTGGACCCACCAGCACCAACCGCTGAATCACCATTGGGCAGCGTCGGCGGCACAACCAGCGGCGCCACAGGGTCGATGATCGGCGTAATCACCGCAGTTGCGATACCGATTCCACTTGGGCCGGTCCAGTCGTTCGCGATCTGATACATGACGGGCTGCGTCACAACTCCACTAAATCCTTGGCGCGGAGTGAAGGTCACAAAACCTGTGGCCGTATCAACGATGTAGGTGCCATCGACAGTGGTGAGTTGTGTCGCAGTGCAGTTCGGTGCCAATTCGTTGCGATCACACAGTCGCAGAGAGCTACGGATGAGGTTCACGGTTCCGCTCTGACCGGCCGGGATGGTGCCGGCCGAGTCGTTGACCAACGGATCAATGATCATGAGCGTCTCGGCGGGACCGGTTTCGGTGTCATCTGTCGTTATCGGTGCAGGAGGAAGAACGACATTGGGTCGGAACGTTGTGCTCGTCACTTGCCCAAGAGTGTCGGTGACCACGTATCGCTGTGGTGTGGTTGCGCCAACGAAATTTGAATCAGGAGAAAAGGTGACCGTTCCCGACGGGTTGAGTGTGTAGGTGCCTTCACCAGAAACCGTCACCGAGGTACTGGTGCAGTTCGGGGCCGTCTCATTTGAACCACACAGACGAAGCGTCGCCGGATCAAACGGAGCGACTGCGTTTCCAGGAGCGTCATTCGACAACAACGTGATTGTTTGAGGCTGACCTTTCACACCTTGACTGCCATCGGCCGACGCCACAGGCGGCGGAACAACTGTCGGCGTGTAGGTCGAGTTCACGATACGACTCAACGAATCACTCACCTGATACACCAACGCAGCAGGCGTTCCTGTGAATGCAGAGCCTATTGTGCAATTTCCCGTGATCGCAGTGGTGCATGGAGTGAATGTCACTGTTCCGTCCGTCAACGAATAGGTACCAACGTTCGGAACATCAACCGTCGTCGACACACAATTCGGTGCGGTCGTTCCCGGCACACACAAACGAGTCGATGACGCAGTGAACGTCACGCCACTCGGCGTCGTGTCATTGGTCAACAAATTCGCACTCTGGCTCGCACCAACAATGCCAGTCGTAGTGTTCGCAGTCGCCACGGAAGCTCCTGGCGGCGTCACCGTTGGCGTGATCGTCGAAGCGCCGTACTGGCCAAGCGCGTCAGCCACCACATACCAGACCGGGACAGTCGCCGGACCAGTGAACGTGTTCGACGGATCAAAGGTCACCGTTCCCGTCGTCGCATCCAACGTATACGCACCATCAGCCGTCGTCACCGAGGTCGCCGAACAATTCGACGACGTAAACGGCGCAGTTGCTGCTGTCGGACACAAACGCAAACTTGTCGCATTCAACGTTGTGCCCGCACCAGCAGTGTCATTCGATGCCGGTGCATACGTCTGATTCGTATCGAACGCGCCGGTTTGTGCATCCGGGGTCACCGACGGCGGCGGCACGACAGTCGGGGTGTAGGTCGAGTTCACGACACGACCAAGCGAGTCAGGGACCTGATAGCCCAAGGCTGTCGGCGTGCCAGTGAACGCCGAACCCGACGTGCAATTTGCGGTGACCGCCGCGGTGCACGGTGTGAACGTGACTGTTCCGTTGGTCAACGAATACGTACCAACATTTGGAACATCAACAGTCGTCGACACACAATTCGGTGCGGTCGTTCCCGGCGCACACAAACGAGTCGATGACGCAGTGAACGTCACGCCACTCGGCGTCGTGTCATTGGTCAACAGATTCACACTCTGAACCGCACCCACAACACCAGAAGTCGTATTCGGATTCGCAACAGCCGCAGCCGGCGGCGTGACCGTCGGCGTGATCGTCGAGCTTGCGTACTGGCCAAGCGCATCGGCCACCACATACCGAACCGGGGCAGTCGCCGGACCAGTGAACGTGTTCGACGGATCAAACGTCACCGTTCCCGTCGTCGCATCCAACGTATACACACCATCAGCAGTCGTCACCGACGTCGCCGAACAATTCGACGACGTGAACGGCGCAGACGCGTTCGTCGGACACAAACGCACACTTGTCGCATTCAACGTCGTGCCCGTAGCAGCCGTATCATTCGATGCCGGGGTGTACGTCTGATTCGTATCGAACGCACCGGTTTGTGCATCCGGGGTCACCGACGGCGGCGGCACGACAGTCGGCGAAATCGTCGATGTTGCCGTTTGCCCCCCGGAATCGGTGATCTGATAGGCAACAGCAGTCGCCGGCCCGGTGAACGCACCCGTGCACGAAGCACCCGCAGGGGTGTTCGCCGCTGAACACGGCGTGAACACCACATTCGAACCCGACAACGAATACACACCTTCACCGGCAACGGTCTTCGTTGTCAGCGTGCAACCCGAAGGCGGTGAGTCCACCGTGCAGAACTTCAAAGTCGGAGACGTCAAGTTGTTGCCCGTACCGGCAGTGTCGTTCGCTTTCACATTGATCGTCTGAACATCACCCCGAGCGCCAGTTGATGTATCCGGAGAAGCGATCGCCACGGTGTTGTACACCGAGTTCACAACGCCATTGGTTCCAACCGCAAGCGTTGACGTGTTCGACACCAACGACGTCGCCGCCGTGTTATCGGTCGTGGAACCCGAACCACCACCGGTCACCGTCGTCGACGCCACAGTCCTCAAACCTGAATCAGCAAAGCGAACCTTGTACGAACCCGGGAACAAATACCCGAACGAATAGTTACCCGAAGCATCGGTCGTAGCCGACACCGGCGAACCATTCACCGAGATCGCGTTGCCCGAAGAATCCAACAACGACACCAACACACCCGCCACACCAGTCGCCGTGCCCGACAACGTCGCCGCGCCCGACAACGTCGCACCACACTGCGCACTCGTCGCTGCAGAAACCGTCGTACTCGCCGACACCGGACTCAACGACGTCGTGACATTCCCCGCATCAGTCGACGAACCCCTCGCCGAGACACTCACCGACCCAGACGACAACCCCGAAACCGGACCCGAACCCGAAGGACAAACCGGTAGCACCAACGGGCTCAGACACAACTGTGGCGCATCACCGATCACCTTGATCGTCGCGCTCGGCGCCGTCACATACGTCGGATCAGCAAAGGTCACACGGAAGTCGAGATCACCTGCAACCCACGCGCTGCCACCCGAACCTCCCGACACCGGCAAACCGGCAAGCGACAGCACCCCACTGTCCGGGATTGACCTCTCCGACCATCCTGACAGCGCCGTGCCTGATGGATCCAGCACGCTCAACGATGCCGACGACCACTTCCGATCGACAGACCCCGCCGCCGCGATCCGGAAATCCACCCACTCCTGGATTCCCGAATTCGCCGTGCACGCCATCCGCGGCACCGACACCTCCGCCGGGAACGTCACCGCAGGCGATGGCACCGAGCAACCTTGGACCCCGGTGTCGGTCCACACCTTGATCGAACCAAGGTCCGAGTTCGTCCAGAAGCACCTCGGGTTCATCGGATCGATGCGAATCGCATACACGCTCTGCTCACTTACTTGGCCGGCGACCCACGAGCCGCCGGAACACATGGCGTTGGTGGCGGCATCGAAGCACGCAACCTTGCTTCCGTAGGGCCAGTACACCCGCGTCTTCGAGGTCGCAACGCCGCTGTACTTGCCGTACTGGTCGAGAGCGCCAAGGTAGAGAGACTGCAACTGACCAGTGAGGTTGGAGGGGAGACCGGGCACCGTCGTGGTGCCATCGGCGAGATTGATGCAGGTTGCTTGGCCATAGAAGTTGAATGCCGTGCACGCCGCCACCGGGACGCCCGAGCTGTTGGGTGCGGTGATGATCGGCCCTCCTTGGACGGCATCCACAGGATTTGCCGCCCACCCTGTGCAACCGATGGATGAGGACGTGGCTCCGGCAACGATCTTGGTGGGATCAATACACCACAATCGGTGCAAGGGGGCCGCAGACGACTGGCCCAGCGCATACACCTTGCCTGAGATGGCCGCGATCGCCCCCGGGTCAGGGTCGAAGGTCACAGTTTCGTTGGGGCCAGAAGGGAGAGCGTACGGCTGACCCGGACACGGGGCCGGACCCCCGGATGCCCGGGTGTCGAGGCACAGCACGTACTTGCCGTACGTCGTCCCTGCGGCTCCGTAGTTCCGCGACGTCGTGAAGATCTTGCCGTCAACGACCGCAAGGTCCTTGACCTCGTCCCAATCCTGCGGAGACATGGCAGGGGTCAGCAGCCGGTAGAAGGACTGCCCGGCGCACGGCTGGGGGGATGCACCGCTGACGTCGATGCAGAAGAATCCGTATCCGTCATTGCCCGACACCTTGACGGTCTCCGCCCACAACCGATTGCTCGAATCGATCCAGCCCGTGGAGCGGTTGGAGTTCATCGCGAAGGGAATATCGAGAACTCCGTTGGAGTCGACACGACCCCAATCTGCGGTGAAGGGCGACCAGCAATTCGCTCCAGCCGTGTGACCGTTCTCCGTGCGCAGCCAATTGCAGTCAACCCTCAGGGTGCTCTTGTGGTGATAGCGATTGAACACTCGGGTGTAGCCCGGGTCGAAGAAGACATCCCAGCCGTCGCCGGCCGACGCGCCACTGACCGAGGATCCGTTCGGTGCCAACACGCCCGTGCTCGTGCGCGATGCGACCTGCTTGCCCGTTCCCGAAGCACCTTCGCTGACGATGCTGCCGGCGGCCTTGACCGCTTTGACGGCTGCCCATGCAGTTGCGTTCGCAGGTGTTGTCGCCGAGAAGTTGGCAGCGATCGTGCAATCGGTTGCTGCGCCGCTGCAATAGCTGAGCGTCCAACCCACCGGATAGGTGATGTCAGCAACGCCGGTGAGTTTGACCTTGGTCGGGTCGATGGTCTGGACGATCTCCTGGCTGACCGTGCCGGAGTCAGAGACCGGCATGCTAGCCGTGAGGTCAAGTGTTGCGCCCGGCGCAACTGTTGAAGGTGCTGATAGCGAAAGCGCCGGCGGGGTCGCTGAAGCAGGAATGGTTTGCGCAACCAGCCCTATGACCACCACCAACGAAAGAAGCGTGGTGCAAACCAATCGGCGCGTTTGAGCTTTTTGAACAAAGAGTTGTGACACGTATCCGGCCCTGGCTACTGCGCGAGTCGCTGAGGGTAACGCTCAAATGTCGCGGGATTCCGGAAGAAAATTCCGTTACAAAGCGGACGGCGAGCCACATTTCTGTTCCTACACTCCTCAACGTGCCAAGGACCGTTCCCCCCGACATCGACGAGCGAATCATCTCTGCTTGCCAAGCGGAGATCGACAAGCGGGGCATCATCGGGATGCGCGTTTCCGATGTCGCCAAGGCGGCCAACACCACGGTGGCCATGATCTATCGCCGTTTTATTGATCGCGATGGCCTGCTCGCCCACACCCTTGGCGCGTATTACCGAAATCGAATTTCACTCGTGATCAGGACGATTGAGAATCGTCTCGCTGAGCCAGGGCCCATCACCATTGACGACGTGATGGAACTCACTCCCCTCCCTCAACACCCGGGAGCAGAAGTACTCCACAGAAACCTTCCCCGAATCACTGTGACTGCGGCTGAGAATTTTGCGTTACGAGTGATTGTCGAACAAGTCGTACGCGAAGGCATGCGCCTTTTCGAAGATGCGATCTCTCGTCTTGTCGACCGCATGCCACCCGATCAGCAATTTGATCCGAGGATCTACACTTATTTCATGGTCAATTTGACCTGGATGTACAACGATCTGCGTGGCGATGAAGCCATCACCAACGAACAGTTCAAAGACTTCTTGCGAAAGTTACTGGAGGACTCAACCCGCCCGGCGTAAGTCCCCACATTTGCTCGCTATTCCCATTCAATAGTGCCCGGGGGCTTCGACGTGATGTCGTAGGCCACTCGGTTAATGCCAGGCACCTCGTTGATGATGCGAGAGGACATGCGCTCGAGCAACTCGTACGGAAGTCGTGCCCAGTCCGCGGTCATGGCATCTTCGCTCGTGACAGCGCGAATGATGGCCGGATAGCCATAGGTCCGCTCATCGCCCATAACGCCAACTGAGCGAATGTCGGGAAGCACGGCGAATGCTTGCCAGATTTCACGCTCGAGACCGGCAGCCTTCACTTCTTCACGCACAATTGCGTCGGCCTTTTGCAACATGTCGACTTTGTCGGGAGTGACCTCGCCGATAATGCGCACACCGAGACCGGGGCCGGGGAACGGCTGACGCCACACGATTTCGTCGGGAAGACCGAGTTCGGTACCGACCTTGCGAACCTCATCTTTGAAGAGCGTCCGAAGTGGTTCGACGAGTTCGAAATCCATGTCATCGGGAAGACCGCCGACGTTGTGATGACTTTTGATCTTTGCCGCGTCTTTGGTGCCCGACTCGATGACATCGGGATACAGCGTGCCTTGCACGAGGAACTTGGCGTCTTCGAGGCCACCCTTGGCATCTTCAAAAATGCGAATGAAAAGTTCGCCAATTGCTTTGCGCTTTTCTTCCGGGTCGGTGATGCCCGCGAGGCGCTCGAAAAACCGGTCGCCCGCACGAACATGAATGAGCTCAATGCCTTGATGACGTTGGAAGGTTTCGACAACCTGTTCACTTTCACCAAGGCGCATGAGGCCGGTGTCAACAAACACACACGTGAGCTGGGAACCAATTGCTTTGTGAACCAGCGCAGCAGCAACAGCGGAATCGACGCCACCGGACAAACCGCAAATCGCTCGGCCAGTTCCGACCTGCGCTCGAATGAGTTCGACCTGCGTGTCGATAATCGACGACATCGTCCACGACGGCGCGAGGCCGCAACCGTCGTACAAGAAATGCTCGAGCAGTTCCTGGCCATGCGGCGTATGCACGACCTCGGGGTGGAACTGCACGCCGTAACGCCGGTTCTTCACATCTTCGTAGGCCGCTGCGGGAGTTTCTGGCGTTGACGCCGTAACCGTTGCGCCAGTGGGCGGAACGGTGATGGTGTCGAAGTGGCTCATCCAGACCGATTGCGTGCGGGGCTGTGCGGCGCTGAACAGCACGTCGTCGGCAGCAACGGTGAGTTCGGTGCGTCCGTATTCACCACGGTCAGTGCGAGAAACCTCGCCACCAAGATCGCGGGCGAGCAACTGTGCGCCGTAGCAAATACCAAGGATCGGAACGCCAAGTTCGTACACGCCTTGGTCAATCGATGGCGCACCATCGACGTGCACCGAAGCAGGGCCACCCGAAAAGATGATTCCTACAGGGTTCTTGGCCGCAATTTCTGCTGCAGTCAGGTTGTGCCCGATGATTTCAGAGAACACATGTGCTTCACGCACGCGACGCGCAATGAGTTGTGCATACTGCGCGCCGAAATCGACGACAAGGACGGGGCCTACCGTCGACTCAGTGTTCAAGATCAGTGACCCATCCCGACGCCCTGCGCCTTCTGCAGGACCTTTCCTTCGGTCTGCAGTGCAGGGGCAACCATGACCTCGGCCTTTTGGAATTCCTTCACTGTTTGATAGCCACATGTGGCCATCGAGGTGCGAAGGGCACCAAACAAGTTCATGCGTCCGTCGTTTTCATTCGCGGGACCGACGAGAATTTCTTCGAGCGTTCCGCGAGTTGAGGTCTTGACGCGCGCACCGCGAGGAAGCGTGGGATGGAAGGTGGCCATTCCCCAGTGGTAACCGCGTCCCGGAGCTTCAGACGCTGCAGCGAGCGGTGAACCGATCATGACCGCATCGGCGCCGCACACGATGGCCTTGGCGATGTCGCCACCGGTTCCCATGCCGCCGTCGGCGATGACTTGGCAGTAGACGCCGGTTTCATCGAGGTGACGCATACGTGCAGCGCGCGCATCGGCAATAGCGGTTGCCTGCGGAACGCCAAGACCCAGCACAGCGCGAGTGGTGCACGCATGACCCGGACCAACACCAACAAGAACGTCAGCCGCTCACGTGCGCATGAGATGCAGCGCTGCTTGGTAGGACGCACACCCACCGACAATGACGGGGATGTCGATCTCACGAACAAACTTCTTGAGGTTCAGGGGTTCAACCGTCTTGGAGACATGTTCGGCAGAGACAACCGTTCCCTGAATGACGAGAAGATCGAGTTCCGCTTCGAGAATGGCCTTGGCCAACGACTCGGTGCGTTGCGGAGTTACCGACGCACACGAGGTAACCCCTGCAGCGTTGATTTCGCGAATGCGCTGAGAAACGAGTTCGGGCTTGATTGGCTCCATGTAGATCTGCTGCATACGAGCAGTAGCTTTTTCAACATCGAGCTTGCTGATCTCTTCCAACAATGACTCGGGATCTTCGTAACGAGTCCACAGACCTTCGAGGTTCAGCACACCGACGCCTCCGAGTCGACCAATTTCGATCGCGGTTGCGGGGCTTACAACACCGTCCATCGCTGATGCCATGAGCGGGAGCTGGAACTTGAATGCATCGATTTCCCAGGTGATGTCGACATCTTCAGGATCACGCGTACGGCGGCTCGGCACGATGGCGATGTCATCGAAGCCGTATGCACGACGACCCGACTTGCCCATTCCGATTTCGACTTCAGCCATTACTGATCCCTTCGCTCAAATCCGTCGGGGTTACCCCGGGGGAGGAATGGCGGAACTGGACCACAAGGGCCCCACTCCGCTGGAAAGAGAGAACCCTACTCTGCGAGACCGGGCGGGAGGACAGCGTTGGGAGCGTCCCAATGGGTGATCTCTGCCTGCGGATCGTGGGTCCCGGTCACGATCGAGAGGAGGTTGCGAAGCATCGCTGCGGTTGCGCCCCACACCGTGTCGCCCTCAATTTCGAAGAAAAATACTGGTCTGGTGTGCTCCCCAAAGGTCCAGAGTTCCTCGCGAAACACTCCGTCATTCAACAATTCGTAGAGCCCAACGTGCAGTACCAATTCCACCTCATCGGGAGCAGCTTGCAACGTTGGAATCACTAGATGCGGATCTGTGATTTCCGCGACGTACGGAACAACCCATGATCGACTCGACACAGTGCGCAAATGGTCGAGTTCGCCGAGGTGCCTCACCACTGATGGATCAAGCGCGATTTCTTCTTCGGCCTCACGCAGCGCAGTAACCCAGAGCTGCTCCCCCGGCTCTTGGCGACCGCCAGGGAAACTCACTT
>SYBH01000135.1 GCA_005787345.1 Actinomycetota bacterium | reverse complement strand
AGCAACGACCGGATTGCTGGGATCGTGGCAAATCAAAGCGTTGCTCCCGTCGCAAGCGAGTGCAACGTGATTCCGAAATTCACGGGCTAGCAGGCTCGTCAATCCAATTGCGAACGTCGCCGTCGGTGAGTTCGAGAAAGAGGGCACCCTCGTCGCCGACGACGATTGGTCCGAACGCAGCACCCAAGGGCAGTTCGATATGTGTGCCGGCTGGGCACCAACGGTCGCCAAACCACGCTCCGCCTTCGATAACCCAAACGAGGTGCTGACCGAAGTACCCGTGTCGCTCGATCGTCATTCCCGGTGAGTATTCGACGTAGGTACTCGTGAAATCGGGTTGTTGGAGTAACGATTTCTCGCGAGCAACTGACACCGAGCCGTCAGCGTTTTGTTGCTGCTTCAGTTCGGTCCATTCATAGTCACGAACATGTGTCATCACTGATTGCAGCCCATCGACCTTGGGTGACGGACGCTCGCCACCCCAATCGCCGCGGGGATCAACAAACCAATCGCCGATTTCAAGTGGGGGATCGGGCAGTGGCGTGATGCCGCGCTCGGCAATCTCATTTGCGTAGAGCTCGGGCTGATCGCCCCAACCGCCGAATTCACCGAAGCTCAGTTCCCAGCACGTCAATCCTTCAGGGCCAGCAATGATCGGACCGAATGCAGAACCAAGTGGAACGTGAATGTGTGTACCTGGCTCGCACGGTTCGGTTCCGATCCAGCCGCTGCCATCAAGCACGAACACAACGTGGTTGCTTCGGTGGCCGTGTCGGCGCACCACCATTCCTGGTTCGTAGTGCACGTGAGCGGAGAGAAAGCCGGGCCGAATGATCGGCCACTTTTCACGCACCACAGACACCGAGCCGTCTGCATTTTGCTGACGCTGGACTTCGGTCCAGTCGATGTCGTCGAGGTGCCAAAAGACAGCCTCAGCGCCATCAATCTTTGGCGAGGACATTTCTGAGTTTCCTGACTCCGTCATTCGTAGTCCCTGTCCAAACTGGGTTATCCGGAAGCGGAGACTACTTACAAGTGCGGATGCGCGGTGATTTCGAAGGGTCGGAGATGAGTTACTCCCATGCGCAATACCGTCGCACTGGTAAAATTGAGGTTGTAAAAAAGTCCTTCAGGTGTGGAGCTCGGCGTTGTGTGTCGGTTAGTCGCGTGACAGGATCAATCCGCTCGTTGGTACGCCAGTCCCGGCAGTGACAAGTGCATGTTCGACGTCATTGACTTGATTAACGGCGGTGCCACGGATTTGGCGGACCACCTCGGTGATGCCGTTCATTCCGTGAATGTAGGCCTCGCCCAGGAGACCGCCACTTGTATTTATGGGTAGTTCACCACCGACTGAAAGACGTTCAATCGTGGCAAACTCCTTCGCTTCACCCAGACCGCAGAATCCAAGTTCCTCGAGTTGTACGAACACGAACGGCGTGAAGTGGTCGTAAAGAAACGCGGTATCGATGTCGGCGGGGGAGAGGCCAGATTGTTGCCACAGTTGCCGACCCACGAGGCCGATCTCGGGAAGACCGGTGACCGTGTCTCGGTAGTAGCTCGTCATCATTTCGGCGTCGCCGGTCGCGCCTTGTGCCGCAGCAGTGATGATCGCCGGTGGCTGCGGCAAATCGCGTGCTCGCTCGGCCGAGGTGATCACGAGCGCCACCCCACCATCGCTCTCCTGACAGCAGTCGAGGAGTCGAACGACTGGTTCGACCACCCATGGCGATGCCTGATGGTCGTCGATGGTAATGGGACGCCCGTAGAACCAGGCGTTCGGATTAGTGGACGCGTGATGTCGATCAACGACAGCGATGCGGCCGAAGTCGGCATTCGTAACGCCGTATTCGTGCATGTACCGACGAGCGTGAACCGCAATCCATGAAGCAGGACTCAGGAGACCGAACGGCGCGTACCACGACAACCACAGCGGCATTGTTGAGAGTGAACCGCCGAAGTTGCCAAAGCGCAGCCCTGAACGCTCGTTGAATGCGCGGTACACGACGACGCACTCCGCGGCGCCACTGGTGATGGCCATCGCCGCCTGCTGCACGGTGGCCGCAGCTGCACCCCCGCCATAGGTGATGCGACTGAACATCGTGATTTCATCGAAACCAAGATTGCGGCCGAGTTCCATCTCTTCGGTGGTGTCTTGCGAGAACGTGACGAGGCCGTCGACGTCGGCTGGGGTGACGCCAGCATCGGCCAATGCGGCGCGCACGGCCTCACATGCGAGTTGCAACTCCGTGCGTCCCGAATCTTTTGAGAATTCGGTCTGGCCGATACCGACAATTGCGGCTCGACCGCTAAGCCCGCTCATGCTGGCAGCGCCACGATGGCGGTTCCGGTGGCGTGATCGCCGAGATCGTTCGAAGCGGTGAAGTCAATGTGTACGAACTGTTCGTTGCCGATGCTCTCGATAGCGGTGACGTGTCCAGTGAATTTCAACGTTGAGCCGGCAAAAACGGGAACGCCCAACCGAATCTTGAGTGATCGTATGAGCGATTCCGGGCCAGCCCAGTCGGTGAGGAAACGCCCGCAATAGCCGTTCGTCGAAAGGATATTCATGAAGATTTCCGGGGCACCTTGCGCGTTCGCGTAGTCACGGTCGTGATGAACGGGCATGAAATCCCTTGTTGCAATCGCGCCGGCCACGATTCGAGTTGACGTCATCTCAAGGACAAGTTCAGGCAGTGTGTCTCCAATTTGCGGTGCAACAACGTTCGTCATCATCTCTCCTCGGGGCGAAATTGATGGAGCACGAATCCGTCATCGAACTCGGTGAAACAAACTTCGACCGGCATGTCGATCCATGCGTTTTCTGGCTCAATGCCAATCAAGTTGCTCACGAGTCGAATCCCTTCAGCGAGATCAATTAACGCGACGATGTAGGGATAGTCCATGAAGGGAAATTGGGGATGTTGCGGCATCACGAAACTGTGCACGGTTCCGCGTCCCGCCGATTCAATCGTGTCCCATTCGGTTGAAAGGCAGTGGGGGCACATTGGTCGGGGAGGATGCCGAAGTGCACCACACGATGAACAACGTTGAATGAAAAGAAGACGTTCGCGTAGTCCGTTCCAGAAGAATTCCGTGTCGGGTGATATCGAGGGACGTAGCGGAGTTGCCATCATGCACCTCCGGCAGCAAATTTGAGAATGCGGAAGCGTTGGGTGCCGACGACTTCACCGTCGTCGGTACTGTAGGTCGTGAGCCACGTGACAAAGTGGCCGCGACCGAGACGTGTTTCTTTTTCTTCAGAAATCGATTCGACAATGTTGCTCGCAGAAATGACTTCACCGAGTCGAAGGTGTCGATGAATTTCGAATTCGGATCCAACAGCAAGAGTTCCTGAAAATCCCTTGCGATCAAACACCGTCATAATGCTTGGCCCCTCTGATTGAGTGGGTGCGCCACCTCTCTCTGCAATCCCTGTGATGATCGGACTCGGCATTGTCCAGGTCTGCAACATCAGTGGTGGGGCGACGATTTGGCCGAAGCGGCTGTGTTCGGCAGCCTCGGGGTCGGTGTACACCGGATTAGCGTCCTCGAATGCAGCAGCCCAGTGGCGAATCATGGGCTGATTGACAGGATCGGGACTTCTTGTCACCCCGGAGCCACCAGGTGGTCGACCTATGAGTGTGTTGAGTTCGTTTTGAAAGGAGGAATCGGATTCCATCCCTCGGTCCTACCACAGCGGACAGAGTCCGCGTCGCGAACTCTGAGCGCCACTCATCACGCAACGGTACGGTCTTTCCTCGTCGTGGGTTTTGTTGTCTTGGGGGCAAGCGATGCGATTCAGATTTTTCAGTTCGTTCGCAGGGACACAACCGTGACCGATACGGCGGCGCGCTCGGAGTCCGAAGAGCGTGCGGGTGTGGTTCGACCACTCGAGGGAATCCGTGTGATCGAGTGCTGTCCGGGGATTGCTGGTTCGATGTTGGGAAAGCTCTACATCGACGCTGGTGCTGAAGTGATCAAGGTCGAGATGGCCGAGGGCGATCCACTTCGGCGATTCTCCGCGGATGGCCCAGTACCCGAGGGTGACGACGGAGCACTCTTTCGTTTTTTGGGAGCAGGAAAGCACTCAGTCGTTGGCCGACTTGGTGATGACCATGTCGGTGCATTGATTGCTACTGCGGACTTGCTCATTGAAGGTGGCGATGATCCTGTCGATCTCGATGCCATCCTCGCTGCGTCGCCACACCTGGTCGTTGTGTCGCTGACACCATTCGGGCGGACTGGACCTTGGGCCGATCGACCGGCGACCGACATCACACTCCAAGCCGAGTCGGGAGGATTGCAGTTTCGCGGGCCCTTGGGTCGACAACCGGTGCAGGCTGGTGGGCGCATTACCGAGTTCTTGGGCGCACTGTTCGCCGGGGCTCCATCGTTAGGTGCGGTACTTCACGCGCGCGGCGGGGGCGAGGGAACGCACCTCGATCTTTCAGTTCATGATGTGATGGCTCTTGCCGGCACTAATCATCTTGATCTGGTGCATCAATTGACCGGTGCGCCTGAGGTTGCGGCTCCCGTGCGCATTCTTGATTCGCCGGGCATTGAACAGGCGAGTGATGGTCTCGTTGCCTTCAACTGCAATGCCGGTCACATGATGCAAATGTTTATGGTGATGATTGGTCAGTCCGAACTCATGGACGATCCGAAATTTCTAAGCCTCAACGAGCGACTCGCCATGGGCTCTGAATGGCAGTCGATGATTGATCGCTGGACGTCGCAACGAACGGTTGCCGAAGTCGTCGATGCGGCAGTTGATCTCCGAGTGCCGGTGGCCCCGTGTCACGACGGAGCATCGATCGTGAATGATGAGCAACTACTCGCCCGAGATGTGTTCGCTACCGGTTCCGATGGTTTCGTTCGACCGAGGCCCCCCTATCGACTCAATGGTGACGCAAGGGCTCCGGCGAGTGGAGTGCCAACGATTGGTCAACACGATGATTTCGTTTTCGGTTCTCACGAGCGTTTGCCGTTCCCTTTCTCTTTAACGGGCACTGCTTCTCGACCGCTAGCGGGACTGCGCGTTCTCGATCTCACGAGTTGGTGGGTGGGAGCACTGACGACCCAGATACTCGGTCGGCTCGGGGCTGATGTCGTTCACATTGAAGGCCCGGGGAACCCCGACGGTATGAGACTCACTGGAAAGATCTTCGCAACGACCGAAGCGTGGTGGGAGTTCGGCCATATGTTCGCTGCGGTCGACACAGATCGTCGTGGAATCTCAGTTGATCTTGCCTCGGAGGAAGGCCGCGAGATTTTGTGGACGCTCATTGATCACGCGGACTTTCTCGTAGAGAACTTTGCGCCGCGAGTTGCAGAATCTTGGGGACTTACCCACGATGCGGTTCTCGCCCGTAATCCCCACATCGTGTATCTCCGAATGCCAGCGTTTGGACTTGACGGTCCCTGGCGTGATCGACCGGCATTTGCACAAACAATCGAGCCGATGTCGACAATGTCATCCATCACCGGATTCGCCGACGGTCTGCCGATTTCAAAGGGTGGTCTACCCGATCCAGTGGGTGGATCAACAGGAGCTTGGGTAGCGATGGTTGCTCACGCAGAGCGCGTTCGTAGCGGACGTGGTGTAGCCGCGGAATCGGTGATGCTTGAGGCTTCACTGAACGTCTCGGCTCAACCGATGCTCGAATACCTTGCTGGCGGAGTCGTAATGGGCCGCGATGGAAATCGCTCGTCTCATGCTGCACCACAAGGGGTGTATCAAACCGTTGAGGAAGGTCAGTGGTTGGCGGTCAGTGTCACGAACAATGAGCAGTGGCTTGCGCTTGCGAGGGTGCTTGGGGGCGAAGAACTTGCCCGTGACTCCCGTTTCACATTGCATGAAGATCGGGTTGTTGCCCACGATGATCTTGATGCGGTGATCGCTGAGTGGGTCGGTCAACGACATGGCGAGCACGCGGCCGACGAACTCTGTTCGGCTGGTGTACCAGCGGGGATGTGTCGCGACCCCCGGTTGCTTCGACGTCATCCTCAGTACAAAGCACGACGGACGTTTGAAGCGGTGATGCACCCCATTCTTGGGTCGATTGAGATTCCCGGCATGCCGTATCGGGCCCCTGACGTTGAGGCATGGACGCATCGGCCGGCTCCAACTTTCGGGGAGCACACGATCGAGGTGCTTACCGAGGCCGGTTT
>SYBH01000134.1 GCA_005787345.1 Actinomycetota bacterium | reverse complement strand
GTTGTTGCTCGTCGTGCCGACCGACTGGCCGACGTGCTCGCCCGCTGCCACCAGTCATCACCAGAGTCGACGATGATCGTCGCCGATCTTGCTGATCTCGACGGAATCGATGGGCTGGCTTCACAACTCATTGCGTCGCTCGACGGTCGCGTCGATGTCCTCATCAACAATGCTGGCGTTCCCAAGCGCAAGCGCACCAATGAGATGACTGCTGAAGACGTTGAAGGCGTTATGGCTATCAACTACTTCTCTCCTGTGCGGCTTACCTTGGCCATGCTTCCCCACATGCTCGAGCGAGACAGCGGCGACATCGTCAACGTGTCGTCAATGGGCGTGCATATGGCGGCATTTGGTGTGAGCGCATACTCGGCGAGCAAAGCTGCTCTCGAATTCTTCACCGAGGGCTTGTACGTCGAACTCGGAAAGACCAATGTGCATGCGCACTTGTTTGTTCCCGGCACAACTGCCAGTGAGTTTTCTACCGACAAGCCCGGCAACAACGCCCCGTTCCCGAGCGATCCTGCAACAACGGCAACCTCCGAAGAAGTTGCCATTTCGCTTCTGGCATCGCTCGACACCGAGACGTTCGTTACCTACACCGGCGAACGCGAAGCGCAAACTTCCGCCAAACGCAATGCTGATGTCAACGCATGGTTGGCAAACATGCGCCAAGTCTTTACGGGAATGTAAGAACATCTCGGTTGTCGAACGCGCAGCGCGTCCGACAACCGACAGTTCACATACCAGGGATCTCCCAGCGCGCCGGGAAATCGTCGGCACGGAATCGGGCGTCGGTACCACCATCGATGAACAGCACCGAACCACAGAAGAACCCAGCTTCGGGTGAAAGAAGAAATGCCAAAAATGCGGCAACTTCTTCGGGCTTACCTGCACGACCAAGAGCGATCGTGTCTTTGAACATGTCGAGCTGAACTTTTAGGTTGGGATCGGTCGCGCCTTCTTCGATCATCGGCGTGGCGATCATGCCCGGAGCAATCGCGTTGAGGCGGATGCCAGCGCCGGCCCACTCGTCGGTAATGGCCGAGTGACGGACCCAACGGGCCACTGCCAACTTCGTAGCCGCATAGGCCATGATCGAGTCGCCCTTATCGGCTTCGATGCGAGCTGCGGCTTCGTCGCCCGCCAAACATGCTTCGGTGAGACCTAGCGGATATCCCGGTGCGGTCGTGGTGGAGTTTGAGCTGATGGCGACAGCCGAAGGGTCTGTGCCCTTCGCCAGCATTGGGCGAAGGCCTTCCATGATCTCGATCGTGCCGAAGTAGTTCACCGATGCGAGCAGCGATGCCGGGCGACCGGGAAGACCGGAGATGCCTGCACACGTGACGAGTCCGTCAAGGACTCCCCCACATGCTTCGCCGACAGCCTGAATTGCCGCCTGACGTTCTTCGGCCTTACTGAGATCGGCTTCGATTTCCGCGCCGCGCAGATCGACCCCAATGACGGTGTGGCCGTCGGCTCGAAGTCGTGCAGCCGTCGCAGCACCAATGCCGGAACCGGCACCGGTGATGACGATGGTGCTCATCAGCGCTTGGAGACGGCGTCGACGATGCGGTCGGTATTGGCTTGACCTTCATAGAGCTGACGAAGCAGCCACATGCGAAGGAAATTCGCCAGTGCAAAACGCAGGAAGATCGCAGCACCAAAGACTGTGAGGGCAAGGAAGGCGACAGCGAAGGCCACCTGCGACGTGACATCGCGTTGGTCATCAAGATTCCCCGACGACACGTACACGACGAATGCGCCGATTACGCCGACGATCATCATGACAAACCCGAGGGCTTGGAACGTCTTGTCGCGGCTGGGGCTACCAGTCTTGAGATTCATATCGGTCACATCGGCTTTGAACTGCCCGATGCGATCACTAGTGGTTTCCATTTTTTCTCCGGTCTCACGAGCCCAGGTAGGCAGCGGACAATTCATCTTCAAGCTCAGCGGGAGTACCAACCTTGGTGATAGTCCCGTGGAGAACGATCGCTGCGTATTGGGCAATACCCAAGACCGTACGAGCAAACTGCTCGGACACCAGGATCGATACTCCCTCTTGCGAGACCTGAGCCACGATCTCGTAGAGATTGGCTACGACAAGCGGAGCCAGACCCATCGACAATTCGTCGAGGAGTAGTACCGATGGATTCACGGACAACGCCCGTGCCATCGACAACATTTGCTGTTCGCCACCAGACAAGGTTCCGGCGAGCTGCTTGCGCCGTTCTCCCAAACGCGGGAATCGGGCGTACGCGATTTCTTCGACATCAGCGAGCGGAACGCCCGACATGGTTGCCATCCAGAGGTTCTCGCGAACGGTGAGGTTCGGGAACACTCCGCGACCTTCAGGGATGGTGCAGAGGCCGAGACGAGCGAGTTCATCGGCGGGTGCACCGTTGACGACACGACCGGCCAAACGAACCTCGCCGGCGGTGGGCTGCAAAAGCCCAGACACCACCTTGAGGATGGTGGACTTTCCCGCACCGTTGGGGCCAAGCAACGCAACAACTGAACCCTGAGGTACCGAAAGGCTGATGCCGTGAAGCACCTCGATCGTGCCATAGGCAGCGCGCACGTCGACGAGTTCAATCAGTGGGGCGTCAGCGATTGCGCCATGGTCTTCGTGGTAGTGGGTTTCGCTCATCCGACACTCTCCGGGGAACCAAGGTAGGCGTCGATAACAGTCGGATCATTGCGAACATAGTCCGCTGTTCCGCTCGAAATCATTGTGCCGAAATCGAGAACGTGGATCGTTTCGCACACCTTCATGACGAGCGACATGTCGTGCTCGACGAGACAAATACCAAGGCCATCGTTACGAGCAAGATCTTTAAGGAGCTCACCAAATTGTTCGGTCTCTTCTTCGGTCTGGCCTGATGCTGGCTCATCGAGAAGAAGCAAGGTGGGCTGAATCATGAGTGCTCGCGCCAGTTCAACCACACGGGCTTGTCCAGTGGGGATTTCACCAACTTCGCGATCAGCGACATCGGCCAGACCAACGAGATTGATAACCCGATCGGTTTCAGCGTTGACGTCCATGCGCGTCGTGCGGAAACTCCAGCGGTTGCGAATTTCACCCGCAACTCGAACATTGTCGCGAACCGACAATGACGTGAAGAGTTCAAGACGCTGGAAGGTGCGTGCCAGGCCCATACGCGTGCGCTTATGGGGCGGTTCCTTCGTTACGTCTTTGCCGTTGAAGACGATTTTCCCGGAGGTGAGCGGTTGAAGCCCGGTGATCGTATTGAACAACGTGGTCTTACCGGCACCATTCGGTCCGATGAGCCCGGTAACACTTCCGGCTTCGACGGAAATCGAAACATCGTTCAGTGCGACGTTGCCGCCGAACTTCACTTTTACGTCAACAGTTTCAAGCAGAGACACCGGTGGCCCCCTCTCGGACGGTTTCCGCAGACAGGACAACGACACCTTCAAGATCGAGCGCACGATCCATCTCGGCAAGATCGTCGAATGTGAAGGGTCGATCAATGCCGATGAGTTCTGGCGGCACCGGTTTGGGAACCCCACGCATGGCGCGAGCAAGGAGAATCTTGCCGCCAACGACGGGCACGATGAACAGGTTGACCATCGTGAGGATTACGAAGTGCCAGTTGGTGATGATGTCGGTCGCAGCAAGCGCCCAAATGGCGGCTTCGAGACCGACCAGAGTGATCACCAAAGGCTTTGACTGCTTGATCTGATCGAGGCCGGCAACAATGTCGCTCACAGCACCCGAAGGGTTCTTGCCCATCGTTATGCCGATCGTGGCGGGCAACACGGTAACTACCGAAACGAAGAACAGGAAGATCGCTTCGATACTCGAATAGTCCACTGCAAACTTCTTGAGCGTGAGATCAAGCATCTGCACGAAAGCAATCAGGAAGATTCCAGCAAAGAGTGCGCCAGAGATATACCCAATGCCACCAACGACCGTGATCATCATGAGTGAAAGGCTCAAAAGGATATCGAAACGGTCAGAGTTCACGGTTCCGATTTGGGCCGCCATCATGACGCCGCCAATTCCTGCAATAGCTGCCGACATCATGAAGATTGAGAGTTTCAAGCGCACAACGCTCATGCCCAATGTGGCCGACGCTGCCGGACTGTCTTTCATTGCAGCAAGACGACGTCCGTATCCGCTATGTCGTAAATAGACCATGCCGATGCCGATGATCGCGAACAGGCCGGCACAAAGAAACAGGAACGCGTCGGGACTGTTGAAATCGAACGGACCGATCTTTGGCTTCGGAATCGTGAGCTGCCCGGCGGTGAAGATCGTGAACTTCAACCCGAAGATGTCGCGTTCATTGCGTTCGGTGAGCACCATTCGAGAAACAAAGACACCGAACGCCATGGTGGCCAGGGCCAAATAGAGTCCGCGTAGTCGGAGGGCCGGCAACGCAATCACCGCACCAACTAACGCGGTGACCACCGCCGCGAGCAGGATGCCCCAAAGAGTCGTACGCGCAGCAGTCCCCGAGCCAGTCGTGCCGAAGTGGTACACGACAATGACGGCAATGGCTCCAAACGACAGCGCCGCAAGGTTGATTTCGCCGGCAAAACCGGTGAGCAGAACCAGAGACAAAGCGATGATTGCAAAAGTCAATGCAAGGGTCAGTGTATTGACCGCAGTGCGTTCCATGATGACCTTGAGGCAGAACACCACAACCATCAGGACCAAGCCAGCGATCCAGGCGGTGCGGATTGACGGCATGCGGAATCGTTCCCGCAAGCGAAGCACAGTTGCTCCACGAAGGCGATCTTGGGGAAGCACGATGAGGACGATGAACAAGAAGATCATCGGCAGCGAGTTACGGAACGAACTGGACCAGGTCCATTTGCTCGGGAAATACGCGATGACGTAGGTCGTCGTCAGGCCGATGACCAGTGCCCCGGCAAGGGTACGCGGGAGGCTCCGTAGGCGACCAAACATCGCTGCAGCGAATGCATCGATAACAAGAAGTGTGAGCTGGCCCGCGCTCATCGCTGATCCAATCATCGGCTGGATGAGAATTCCGGCAAGGGCGGCGAGGAAAGAACCTCCGGCCCACGAAATCAAGGCCAGTCGCTCAGGGCGTCCACCATTGAGCTGAAGCAACTCGGGATCGTCAACGACTGCTCGCATTGCCACACCGGACCGGGTGCGTACAAACAGCAACCGAATACCCACGGCGATGGCAATAGCGATGACAAACGCAATGATTTCGTGCCACGAAACCTTGATCGAACCGAAGTGCACAAACGCATTCGGACCGAAGAACTTCTGGAACTGACGAGGAGTGCTTGAGGTCGGGTTCCAGACCCACGTAGCGAGAGCCTGAAAACCAAGCATTACGCCAATGGGCACAATGATCTTCGTGACCTCAGAGGTGCCACGAAGGTTCTTCATGACTACTTGGTAGAGGGCCGCACCCAAAAGCGGGGCAAGAACGCCAAGGACCATGAGCAATGCAAGCGGCGCCGGCCAATTCCATCCCCACCGGAACTGCCAGTAGGTAAAGACCGCCAGCATTGCGATTGCGCCTTGAGCAAAGTTGAAAATGCCAGAGGTTGTGTACGTAACGACGAGGCCCGACGCGGCGATGAAATAGGAGCCACCGATTGCCAGACCCAAGATCGTGTACTGCAGGAATGTCTGCACTCTGTTCCCCCTCGCCCCGCTCCCGGGACGTCCAGCGAATCATTTCCGTAACTGTGACCGGCGCCACCTTAGTGTTCCGAATCGGACCACCGAACGGGCAACGAAGAGGCGAGACTACCGGCGCACTCCGGCCAGAGAAAGTTTCCCCAGTGAACTATTTCGCCGGAGCCAGCGAGAACTGTTGGCCTCGGCGTCAGTTCACTTGGCGGCTGCCATCTCCCCAGTACTGAGCTCTAAGTGCCTTCTTATCGGGCTTGCCCAAGGCGCTAAGGGGAATGGCGTCGATGAAGTCGACGCTCTTGGGGGCTTGCACCGATCCTTTGGCATCTTTCACCAACGAAATCAGTTCCTCGGCCTCGACTGACTCGCCCGGACGGCGCACCACAACTGCCTTGACTGACTCGCCCCAACGCTCATCGGGCACACCGCTGACTGCGACCGCCGAAACGGCGGGATGTGTCGAAATGACATCCTCGACTTCACGCGGGTACACATTGAAGCCGCCGGTGATGATCATGTCTTTCTTGCGGTCGACGATGTAGAGGAAGCCCTCGTCATCGGCACGAGCGACGTCACCGGTGTGAAGCCAGCCATGCTCGAATGCTTCAGCGGTTTGTTCGGGCTTGCCGAGATACCCCTTCATGTTCAGCGGACCTCGCACACAGATTTCTCCAGGTTCGCCATGGGGAACAACGTTGCCATCATCGTCGAGCAATGCAACATGCAGCCACGGAACTGGTCGACCACAACTGGCAAGTCGTTCAAGATTGTCCGGGTCGTGATCTTCCTTGCGCAGCACAGTGATCGTCATCGGACATTCCGCCTGTCCGTAGAACTGGAAGAAGATCGGACCCATTCGACGAATGCCCTCGGCGAGTCGCGTCGGCGAAATCGCTGACGCTCCGTAGAAGATGGTTTCCAGACTCGAAAGGTCGTACTGATCAAACTTTGGATGATCGAGCAACACATAGATCATCGTCGGCACCAACATCGTTGCGGTGATGCGATGGTCTTGCACCGTTTGCATGAACTTCTCTGGGTCGAAACCGGGCAGAACGGTAAGTGAGCCGCCCTTCAGTAGCGTCGGCGTAAAGAATGCAGCGCCAGCGTGAGACAGCGGCGTGCAGATAAGAAACCGAACTTCATCGGGCCATTGCCAATCAGACATCTGAATCTGGGTCATCGCGGCGCCGCCCCGATAACTGCTCATGATCCCCTTTGGCTTGCCTGTGGTTCCGCCTGAGTACGAGATACCAGCAAGATCCTCGCCATTTACAAGCGGAGCAACGAGTGGCTTCGGTTCAAAGGTCATTGCCAAAGCATTGAGATCTTCACCAAAATCGCACGGACCTAACGAAAGGAAGTGCTTGATTGTCGGAACTCGTTCAGCAAGCTCACGGGCACGATCAGTGAAGTTATCGGGATCAAAAACAAGGGCTTCTGCTCCGCAATCGCCAAGCACATAGGCCTGGTCATCGACCGAACCCATCGGATGCAACGGCGTAGACCGAGTTGCATTCACTTGGTTGGCGGCCATATTGAAAAGAACTTCTGGTCGATTGAGCGCGAGGACTGAAAGTTGCTTCCCTTGCGTGAGACCTTTCGATGCGAGTGCTTGCGAATAGCGACTCACCATCTCGCTCATCTCGCGAGCAGTCATCTCGCGCTGACCAATGATGTTCACCGCCGGATTGTCGGGCGTGCGACTCAACGCGCTGATGATGAGATCAGCTGCATAGATGGGCCGGTTGAGGTCTGCGGTTTCCAAGGAAGCTTCAGTCATACCGGGGAATGTAGGTCACGACCTCGATCAATGCCCGAACGAAATCTCTTAGCTGGCCTTACTCTGGCGTTGAAGCGTCGGCGACCCCTTGGAAACATCTCGGGCGACTCGCTCGAGTAACACCCGCAACGTGCGCAGATCATCCGATGACCATTCCGAAAACGTCTCAGCGTTGACGTCATCGGCCACGTGACAATAGCGATTCCATGCATCGCTACCTTTCGGACTGAGTTCAACGATTCCGGCTCGACCATCGGTCGGATCGGAACTGCGCACGACGTACCCACTGTCGCCGAGCTCTTTAATCTCTCGACTAATCAATGGAGCTTCAAGTCCGGTGAGACGGGCCAGCGAGGACAGTCGAACCGGGCCAGAAGATTGCAGTGCCCCCAGAATCGAGATCGCAGGCCGAGAAAGCAAAACCCCTGCGCGTTCTGAGCGGTGACGAGCAGAGACACGACCGGTCGAAATCCGGTTGATTCGAGAAAGCGCCTGATCAAGCTTTCGAAGATCGTCCACCCTGCTCACACTCCGAACCGTAGCGCGAACTGCCCCTAGGTGTGACCGATGACACGTTTGAGACCTTGGCCTAGCGGCCTTCCCAATAGGAGCCTTCGAGCATTTGCTCCAGCAGACCCCGGAACATGATCACATCGTCGGGTTCGGCGGGGGCTTCTTGCTGTCCGTACTCAACCCCACGAGTTGTGGTGCGCACCGACACGGTGGCAAAGCGAAGGGCGGCAAAGACCTCGAACCATTCGAGGGCCTCAACCGATCGACCACTCATCTCGGTATAAAGCGCAGCCATCTCTGAGCGACGCATGAAATCGGGCAAGCCAGGTATCTCGAAGGTCACGGCAATGTTCTGGAAGAACGCATGCAGGAAGATCATCCACGCAAGATCAACTTCGGCCGGACCAAGACAGGCCATTTCCCAATCAAGAACTGCGGTGGGTGTGGGGCCCTCCCACAACATGTTTCCGATGCGGGCATCGCCCCAGTTCAGAACCGTGGGGTTCACGATGGTCGGACGATTGGCATCGAGCCATTCAAATGTTCGCTCAATGAGTGGGTAGTGGATATCGCCGCGGGCCCACTCGTAATAGTCACGCTCGTGACCAAGGTGTTGGTCAAGTGCCGAGTTGCCCTTGTCGGGACGAGCAAGAAACGCGAGATCAGTGTTATCGGGACGAAGTTCGTGAAGGTCAACGAGCGTGCGGACAGCATTGCGCTGCATTGTTTGGCGGCCTTCTTCAGAAAGGTCACATACCCAACCTCCGAAGACATACGGCGGCATATCAGAGGGAGCGCTTCCGGGAAGTCGCTTCATCACCAAAAACGGCGTGTCAAGAACTGCGGTATCAAGTTCGACGTGCGTCACCTCAGGAACCGGCACGCTGGTGTTGGCGCGCACGACATTCATGGCATTGGCCTGAAGTTGAATGTCGTAGTTCTGGAAAACGGGAATGACATGCGGAAGTGGTGCCATTCGCGCGACGTATTGAGTAGTCTGGCCGTCAAGTGTTATGTCGAAAAGACAACTCTCGCTCGACATCCCGTTATCGGGAGCAACAACATTGGCAACGCTGGACCCCGCACCAAATGCTGTTTTTGCCCATTCGGTAAGTCGACCCGTCAGTTCGGACGGATCACGTCGCCACGGAGTTTCGGTGGCGTGGAAACCTTCGTCATTGTCAGCCATAGATCGGACGATAGCCGCGACGAACGACCGCTTCCGCCGTCAGTCAGTCGATGCGAAACCAGCCAGAAGCGACTGCAATCCATACTCAAAGACCGTGTCGTAAGCAGCAGGGTTAGCAAGTGCGGCGACCAGTTCACGATCGACAAAGTCAGCCGGCCAAAGATCGGGATCGACGGTTCCGTGGCTTGCGTTTCGTGCTGCAGCGCGATCCATCAAGACCGAGGAGATCACATGAACCTGCAAGGCCCGCAAACGAAGTGCCGCTGCCGAACCACGCAGGCCGATCGCTTCAAGTTCGATGGCGAGCGCTTGCTGCACGGGAAGAAACATTGCTGGCGAACGGTCGCGTTCGTGGGCAAGGCCGACGAGGTGCTGTCGTTCAAGCAATGTTGACCGCAGCTGCCGTGCGAGAGATGCCATCCGTTCAAGCGGCGTATCGCCGATTGCGCGAAGTGTTTCCATCCGGTCAAGGAGACGGTCGACAAGCCCATCGAGTACGGCATCGCGATTACCGACGTGCCAATAAATCGATGTCACCGCAACGCCAAGGTCGTCAGAAAGCCGACGCATAGTGAGTGCGTCGACGCCGTGGCGCTCAACAATGTTGCCCGCGACCTCAAGAATTTCGTCAGCGGTGACCGGCCGACCATCACGGTCGACCGGTGCACCACCAATACGAGAGAGTGCGCTCATGCGCGAGTTACTGCGGGATCAACGGGAAGTCGTTACCGGTCAGCCAGTGACGGCCAACTTCCTTCACCGGCGCCCAGCGGTCGGTGAGATCCTGAGCGGTACGACCTTCGCCAAGCTGACCGAGGTCGGTAGGTGTCGGACCAACCTTCTCGGAAATCTTGCGCAACGCGTCCATGTCGAAACCGAATGCATCGCCAGCGCTAAGGCCGAGCATGACGCGCGATTCGTCGATCGGAATGTCGTAGAAGGTCTTCTTCAACCATTCGTGAGTGTTGGGCCACGTGCCTTCGGGATGCGGGAAATCGGTTCCCCAAAGCATGTTTTGGATTCCGATTTCGTAACGCTGTCCCATCTCACGACGCTTCACGTTGGCAAGACCGGTGAAGCAGTTGCGGTCGATGTACTCACTCGGAAGCATTTCCACTTTGCCCGAAAACGCGCCTGCACCGAGTTTCTCGGAACCCTTCTGTCCCGCCCACAGGCGATCCCAGAACCACAGAAGCTGCGGAAGCCACCAGCAACCGCCTTCGGTTGCGCAGAACTTGAGGTTCGGGTAGCGCTCGAATACGCCGGACCACAACATGAACCACATTGGTCGTGCTGGCCACCAGGTCACCTCGGTGACGTAAATGCCGAGAAGGTCGCCGTACTCTTCGCGCGGTGCCGAACCCGAATGGGTCACGATCGGCATTTCGTATTCCTCGCACAACGCCCAAATGGGGTCATAGCGACGATCGTGATACGGAATCTGGTTGCACCAGCGCGCCGGGATCATTACTGCACCGAGACCGTGCTCCTT
>SYBH01000133.1 GCA_005787345.1 Actinomycetota bacterium | reverse complement strand
GTCTCGACATCGACGACTTCTCCCGTGGCCGCATCGACGCTTCGGTTGCCGAACTCGTCGAAGAGCGCGACGGCGTGAAGGAACTCGGACTTATCTGATTCCGCTTGCCCCTTCTGCCCGCACCACTCATTGGTGCAGCGAAAACTGAAATGATTTGGTCTCGGCCCGTTGTGCTCAGCGCAGCGGGCCGAGTACGTCCTCAAGAGCAGTAAACATTTCGGCGTGCTCTAGCAGTGCGGCGATGGAACCGTCGACGCGCAGATCGCCGGCAATGAACGCGGCTTGAGCGCTCAACGAGCCGTCGCGAATGCCCTCCGCTGTCGCTGGATCGGTGACGAACACGACATCGGCGGAATCTGCCGGACCTGCAGCCATGGAAACGACGCCATCGGCGAAACACACATGCCAGACGGTTGCGCTGTCACCTTCGCCAACGTGTTGTTCGAGTATCAATCGCACACCTTTCGATCGTGTGCTCATGACCTCGCTTGAGCGAAGGAGTGCATCGGCCTCGGTGAACCAGGCAGGGGAGAGGTACGCAGGCATCGATGGGACGGTAGTCGGTGGAGCCCGTTCTTCGGTTACCGCAAGGGTGCGTCCGGTACGCTGCGTTCTTTTAGCGCCTCCGCTGCTGCGGGCCACGAAAGAGGGCGATTGTCCGTGCTTCGCATTCTCAGCCACGTCGGCCAGCTCGACGCCATCCACATTCCCGATGACATCGCTTCTCGGGTTGAGGTCATCGCCATCCCTATGGCAGGCGAAATCGACGCAAGCATCTCTGGTGACGTTCTCATCACCACGCCCACAAGTGTTCCTACTCTGGAAGATGCTCTGAGTCGCGGCGTGAAGTGGGTGCATCTCATCGGCACCGGCATCGACAAGTTCCCACTGCATCTCATTGGTGATGACCTGATCCTCACTAATTCACGTGGGCTCAGTGCCGTGCCAATTTCCGAATGGGTGATGGCGTGCATGATGTCGTTTGTAAAGCGCATGCCCGGTTCGTTCGTTACTGAGCAACCGAAGCAATGGAATATTCCTTCGCCATCGTTTGCGACGCTCGAGAAAGCAAACCTCGCCATTTTTGGAATGGGCGGAATTGGAACCGCACTGGCGCGACGTGCACTGCCATTTGGCATGAACGTGACCGCAATGCGCAATTCCGATGCGCCGAGCCCCGTCGACGGTGTTCTGATGGTTCGTTCTGTTTCCGAACTTGTTGCTGACGCCGACCACATTGTGCTTGTAGCGCCGCTTACCGACGCGACCCGCGGTCTGTTCAACGATGAGCTCTTCGCCGCCATGAAACCTGGCGTGCAGCTCATCAACGTTGCCCGTGGTCCGATCATTGATGACGATGCGCTCTTGCGTGCGCTCGACAGTGGCATCGTGGCCTGCGCCGATGTCGACGCCACCGAACCCGAACCGCTTCCTGACGGGCATTGGATGTATTCGCACCCCAATGTGCGCCTTAGCCCTCACGTGTCATGGAACTGGTCGGGCGCATTTCAGGCGATGTACGCCACATTCATCGACAACCTACGCCTGTACCTAAATGATCAACCCCTTCTGTCGGTTGTGAATCCTGCAGATGGGTACTGACGGAGCTCAAAGAATGAGTGGCGGATTAGGTCGTTACTCTCCGCCACTCGCACTAGGGCGAGCATTTCGCCGGGTGGCACTGCAAAACGACGACCGGCGCCGCCTACTTCCATAAGGAAGTGGTTCGGCGCCGGGCGAGAATGCCGCAGGTATGCGAATCAGAAACTGATTAGCGCTGGCCCTGCAGCTTGCGGTTCTTGATCTTTGACTTCAGGAAGTCTCGGTTCATCATTGCGATGAAGTCGATCGGGATTTCCTTCGGGCACGCTTCTTGGCATTCGCCGTAGTTCGTGCATGAACCGAAGAACATCTCCATGGTTTCGACCATGTCTTCAGTGCGCTTCCAGCGTTCGGCCTGACCCTGCGGAAGCAGGTTGAGGTGCGCCAGCTTGGCTGATGTGAACAACTGAGCAGCGCCATTCGGGCAAGCTGCGACACACGCACCACAGCCAATGCACGCTGCAGCATCCATTGCGGTGTCGGCTGCGGCCTTCGGAATGAGGATCTCGTTGGCGTCGCGAGGGCCACCGGTGTCGGAGGTAATGAAACCACCGGACTCGATGATGGCGTCGAATGCACTGCGATCGACCATTAGGTCCTTGCGGATCGGGAACGCCGCTGCCCGCCACGGTTCGATGGTGACGGTTTCGCCATCGTGGAACTTGCGCATGTGCAACTGGCAGGTAGCGGTGCCCTTTTGGGGACCATGGGCCTGTCCGTTGATCATGAGACCGCAGGTACCGCAGATTCCTTCACGACAATCGCTGTCGAAGGTGATCGGTTCGTGGCCGTCAGCAATGAGGTTTTCGTTCACGACGTCGAGCATTTCGAGGAAGGACATTTCGTCCTTGACATCAGTTGCCTGATAGGTCTCGAAACGGCCGGGTTCGTTGGGTCCGGTTTGGCGCCAGACCTTGAGAGTGAGGTTCACAATGGCTCCTGGTTACTTGTAACTGCGCACGACGGGCTTGACGTTTTCGAACACAAGAGGCTCTTTGTGAAGGGTGGGGGTTGATCCCTTGCCTTCCCATTCCCAAGCTCCGACAAACGAGAAGTTCTCGTCATCACGCTTGGCTTCGCCGTCTTCGGTCTGATGTTCAACACGGAAGTGGCCGCCGCATGATTCTTCACGCATAAGCGCATCGCGACACATCAGTTCGCCAAGTTCAAAGAAGTCAGCAACTCGACCGACCTTCTCAAGTGATTGGTTGACACCATCGGGATCGCCGAGCACTCGAACGTTCTTTTCGAACTCTTCGCGCAACGCGGGGATTTCGGAAAGGGCCTTCTCGAGACCGTTTCTGTCTCGGGCCATACCGCAGTAATCCCACACGAGCTTTCCGAGTTCGCGGTGGTAGTACTCCGGCGACTTGGTGCCACCGACAGAGATCCAACGACGCGTGTCCTCGTGGACTTCCGCCACTGATGCGGTGAACACAGGATCTTCGGTCGACAACGGGGCTTGGCCAAGCAGGCCAGCGAGGTAATCGCCGATTGTGTTCGGGGCAACGAAGTAGCCATCGGCCAGACCCTGCATGAGGGCCGAAGCGCCAAGACGGTTTGCGCCGTGATCGGAGAAGTTGGCTTCACCGAGTGCGTACAGGCCTGGGATGTTGGTCATGAGGTTGTAGTCAACCCACAGGCCACCCATTGTGTAGTGAGAGGCCGGATAGATGCGCATCGGCATCTTCATCGGGTTCTCGTCGGTGATGCGCTCGTACATGTCGAACAAGTTGCCGTAACGCTCGAAGACAACGTTTTCACCCAGACGGCCGATTGATTCGGCAAAGTCGAGGTACACGCCGTTCTTGATCGGGCCGACGCCGCGGCCTTCGTCAACGACCTGCTTTGCACTGCGTGACGCGATGTCGCGCGGTGCGAGGTTGCCGAAGGACGGGTACTTGCGCTCAAGGAAGTAGTCACGGTCATCTTCCGGAATGTTTTCCGGAGCACGGTTGTCGTCGAACTGCTTCGGAACCCAGATGCGTCCGTCGTTTCGAAGCGACTCGGACATAAGCGTGAGCTTCGACTGGAATTCATCGCTGGCCGGAATGCATGTGGGGTGAATCTGTGTGTAGCAAGGGTTCGCGAACAGCGCACCCTTCTTGTGTGCTCGCCAAGCTGCCGTGACATTGGAGTTCATGGCGTTGGTGGAGAGATAAAAGGCATTTCCGTAACCGCCGGTGCACAGCAGCGTGGCGTGTCCTGCCCAGCTTTGAATATCGCCGGTGATGAGATCGCGAGTGACGATGCCTGCAGCGACGCCGTCTTTGGTGACGACATCGAGCAGCTCGGTCTTAGTGTGGAGTTCCACTCGGCCAAGCGACACTTGCTGCATGAGGGCCTGGTAGGCGCCGAGCAGAAGTTGCTGACCGGTTTGGCCACGGGCGTAGAACGTACGGCTGACCTGCGAACCACCGAAGGAACGATTGTCGAGAAGACCGCCGTATTCACGAGCGAAGGGAACACCCTGCGCCACGCACTGGTCGAGGTTGTTGACGCTGACCTCGGCCAAGCGATGCACGT
>SYBH01000022.1 GCA_005787345.1 Actinomycetota bacterium | reverse complement strand
GAGCTGCTCATTGCAACAATTGGAACAACGTGTTCTGGGGCGGCATATCAGGCCGCTGAGCCGTTGTTTTCTGAAGCGGGTGTTCTCCTTGTTTCGGCACAAAACACTGCCCCGGTTCTGACGGCGAAAGTAGACGAGGACAGTACGTATTTTCGAACAGCCCCAAATGACCTTATCCAGGGCGCGGTTGTCGCCGACTTTGTTGGTGGAGATCTTGGCCTTGACCGTATTGCCGTAGTTTCGGATGGGTCGGTGTATTCCGATGAGTTAGGAACCGTCTTTGAAGCGAAAGTTGGTTCGTACGGCGTAGAGATGACGAAGTCATTCTCGGTCACCCCATCAAGCGATTTTTCAGCGCTTGCTTCGGAGATCATTGGCGGAGGTTTTCAGGGCGTGTACATGCCCGTGAATTCACCAGTCTGCGAAAACCTGATGGATGCGATCGCGAACGCACAAGGTGGTAATCAATTAGCAGTAGTGACAAGTGATGCGTGCGTCGTTACATCCTCGGTCTCCGCCGCAAATAGGGTTAATGCCTACGGATCAGGCCCTGATGTCACTGCGCTTGCGAAAAATCCATTCTACGAAAGCGAGTACAAACCGGCGTATCTCTCGAGCTATGGGAAAGAGCCTCTTTCGGTGTGGAACACCTCTGCCTTTGATGCCGCGAATCTTGTTTTCGACGCAATCCGTCGAGGAGTGATCGTGCAGTCTGATGGCTCACTCCTTCTCCCCAGAAGTGCACTTGTGGAAGCAATGCGAGTTGTCGACGGTTATGAAGGGATCTCGAATCGTCTTGCCTGTACCCCAACAGGAGACTGTGCTCAGTCGGCGACGATCGGAATATTCCGCGCTCCAGCATGGCCAGTTGGTGGCTCCGCCCAGTTTGCACGACCTGTCTTTTCAAAGACAAAGACTCTGGCATCTGTTGTTCGCGCCAGGTAGCCCGGCCAAGATTGCCGAATCTTCCGCGGTGATGAGTCAATGAGGTCAGACTAGAGAAATGCAATCTCCAGTTCTTGGGTTTAGTCATCTTCAACTGTGTGTGCGCGACGTGCGCGCGTCGGTTGACTGGTACTGCGCTGCGCTTGGTATGCAAGTGATGTCGGAACACGGTGATGTGGTGGCCTTGCGTCATCGTGAGGCTCGGCTCGTCATCGTGGTGTCGCCGGGCGAACCTGATGTCGCCCATTCGCCGGTTGATCATCTGGCGTTCGCAGTTGCCGATGGCCCGACGCTTGAAGCGTGGGCAGCGCATCTTCGTGAGCTCGGGCTCGAAGTTCCCGCGGTCGTTGACGAACTCGGCAAGCCCTCGCTGCAATTGCATGACCCCGATGGCAATGCCGTTGAATTGGTCGCGCCAGCGCCTCGTTAATTCGAGAACGAAAATAGGTCGAAGCCCAGTTGGGCAACAAGTGACGCGGTTGCATCGAGCGGAAGTCCGATGACATTTGTGGGACTGCCATCGATGCGGTGCACAAAAATCGCAGCCGAACCCTGCATGCCGTAGCCGCCGGCTTTGTCGAACGGCTCACCAGTGGCGATGTACCAGTCGATCCATGCATCGGGCACCGGTGCGAATGTGACCGCGGTGGTGACGACTGTCGATTCGTCTCGACTAGTGCCATCGGCATCGATAGCCAACGCGCACACGCCGGTGTGTACGTGATGTACCGAATCAGAGAGTTTGCGCATGAGTGCGCGAGCGTCATCTTCGTCAACTGGCTTGCCGAGCAGCTCGCCGCTGAGGTCGACGGTGGTGTCGGCGGCAATTACGAGTTCGCTCGTTCCGGCAACGGCGGCGGCTTTTTCACGGGCGAGACGAAGTACATAGTCGGTACCGGTTTCACCGGCGTGAACGGACTCATCGATATCGGCTGGTCGCACTGCGAACACCAACCCAAGATCAGCCAGTAGTTCTTGACGGCGGGGCGAGGCAGAGGCCAGCACAAGGTTCACGGGCACAGTCTCATCCACCGCTCACCGACGCATCGGCAAGTGCGTCGGGCGGGGCAGTGGCTTCGGCGTCAAGCCAGCCCTCGGGGATGATCACGGCGTGCGGGCCGGTTTGCGTGCCGCGGGGACGAGCTGCAGTCGTAGCATCAACAGTGAGTGAATGATCGAGCGCAGCGAGTTGATCGTCGAGCTCCGCAAATGACGCAACCAACGTGAGTTGTCGGCGCGCAACAGATCCAACGGCGTACCCGGTGAGATACCAACCGAGGTGTTTGCGCATCATCAACATGGCTCGACGTTCGCCCACTGATTCCGCTAAGAGGCGTGCGTGTTCGGCCGCGATAATCGCTACTTCGCCCAGCGGGGGTTCGGGTCGTACGGGTCGACCGGCGAACACATCTGCGAGTTGGCCGAAGAACCAAGGCCGACCCAAACAAGCGCGACCAACGACGACACCGGCACAACCAGTTTGTTCCATCATCAAGATCGCATCCTCAGCGGTCCAAATATCGCCGTTGCCGAGAACGGGAACATCGGGAACTGCTTCAACGAGCGCCGTGATCGCGTCCCAATGGGCACGGCCGGAGTAACGCTGTCGAGCGGTGCGCGAATGCAGGGCAACCGCCTTGGCTCCACTGTCGGCAGCGATGCGACCGGCTTCGAGATAGGTGAGGCGTTCGTCGTCGAGACCCATGCGCATCTTCACCGTGACCGGCACCGTTCCGCCCGAAGCGGCGTCGGCGGCTTCAACAGCCGCAGAGATGATCGCGGCCAATAGGCGCGGCCGGGTGGGCACGGCTGCTCCACCGCCGTGGCGCATCACTTTGGGGGCGGGGCAACCGAAGTTGAAATCGAGGTGGTCGACATGGCCTTCGTTGATCAGACGCCGAACCGCCTCGGCCACTACAGCCGGGTCGGTGCCATAGAGCTGGAGCGATCGGGGAGATTCGTCAGGGGCAAAGGAGGCCAACTGCCAACTCTTCTCGCCCCCTTCGAGCAGGCCTCGGGCATTCACCATTTCGCTGACGTAGAGCCCCGCGCCATAGCGGCGGCATAGACGACGGAAGGCGCTATTGGTAACACCGGCCATCGGCGCGAGCACGACGGGCGGGTCGACTGTCAGGGGGCCGATGGTGAGAGAGCGCTGCACGAACCTTCACGCTAGCGAGGCCCGGTAGGGTCACCTCTATGACTGCGCAGGTGCTCGATGGTGAACTCGTGGCAGCCGGGATCAAGGCCGATCTGGCCGGTCGGGTCCAGGCCCTCATCGAACGGGGTATCACCCCCGGTTTGGGCACGGTTCTGGTCGGCGACGATGGTCCTTCGGCCAACTATGTCTCTATGAAACACCGCGATTGTGAGGCCCTCGGCATTACCTCACACCATGCCCATTTGCCGTCTGATGCCACCCAGCAGGACGTTCTCGATGTCATCGCTCGGTTCAATGCCGATCCGGCTGTCGATGCCTATCTCATGCAGTACCCGTTCCCCAAGCATCTTGATTTCGAAGGCGCGCTGCTCGAGGTTGATCCGGCCAAGGACGTCGACGGATTACATCCAGTCAATCTGGGCCATCTCGTGCAGGGCGTCGATGGCCCGCTGCCATGTACGCCGGCGGGCATCCAAGCCTTGCTTGCGCATTACGGCATACAGATTGAAGGACGACACGTTGTCATCGTCGGTCGTGGTCTCACTATTGGCCGACCACTGGCGAATCTGCTCACGCTCAAGCGACCAAACGCGAACGCAGCGGTCACGGTTGTGCATACCGGTGTTGCCGACCTCGGCGCGTATACGCGTGAAGCCGACATCATCATCGCTGCGGCTGGTTCGCCGGGACTCATCACGTCCGACATGGTGAAGCCCGGCGCGGCGGTTGTTGCTGCCGGTGTGTCTTTTGAGGGAAAGAAACTGGTTTCCGATGTGGCCGACGAGGTTGCTGAAGTTGCTGGTTGGTTGTCGCCACGTATCGGCGGTGTCGGCCCCATGACTCGCGCCATGTTGTTGGTCAATACCGTTGAGGCTGCTGAGCGTCGAGTGGAGCAGGGCTGAACATGACCTACATCTCCGATCTTCTTGGCGCGGGCCGCACGTGTTCGTTCGAGTTTTTCCCGCCAAAAACCGATGATGCAGCGCGTGCGCTTGAAGAAACCATTGCCGACCTTGCGCCGCTAAATCCATCCTTCGTTTCGGTGACCTATGGCGCTGGTGGTTCCACTCGTGAACGCACTCGCGACGTTGTTATCAATATCGAACGCAATATCGGCATCACTGCCATGGCGCATCTCACCTGCGTCGGCCACACTCGCGTACAGCTCGATTCATTGCTCGATGAATACAAGGCCGCAGGTGTGTCGAACATCCTTGCTCTCGCTGGAGATCCAATTGTTGACGACAACGGAGAAGTGGCCGAAAGCGATTTTGAGTACGCGATGGAACTTGTGGAACTCATAATGGAAAAGGGCGGATTCTCGATTGGTGTTGCGGCACACCCTGAGGGTCACCCGCGCTCTGAAGATCTCTATTCCGATCGCCGCCACTTGGCCGACAAATTGAGCGTGGCCGACTTTGCCATCACTCAGTTCTTCTTTGAGGCCGAGCCATATCTGCGTCTTGTCGAAGGGCTTTCGGCGTTCGGCTGCGAGAAGCCCGTGCTCCCAGGCATCATGCCCGTTACCAATGCCGCTCAGGTGGTGCGCTTTGCGCAACTTGCAGGCGCTGCATTCCCTCCGCACCTGGCTACTCGATTTGATGCGATTGCCGATGATCCCGATGCCGTTCGTGCGCTCGGTGTGGAACTCGCCAGCGAACTGTGCCAGCGATTGCTCGACGAAGGTGCGCCGGGTCTTCATTTCTACACACTTAATCGTTCAACGGCGACGCGCGAGATCGCTGCGAATCTCGGCCTCGGCGACGCTTCGTCTGCTGGCGCATAACTACTGATGGCTGCAGGTGTCCCCGGACTGTTCCGTCGCGGCGCGCGGCTCCTGACGCGCTATGTCAAGGCTCACCCTGTCCCATTCATTGTCTCGATTTTTGGCGCCGCGATTTACGCAGGTGCTGCAGTCGGCACCACGATCATCCTTGGTCGTATCACCAACGATGTGATCGTTCCCACCTTCGAATCGGGTCGACCTGAAGCCAAAGCCGTTTGGTATACGGGCCTGGCCCTGTTGCTGGTGGGACTGCTGCGAGCTTCGACCATCATCCTGCGCCGCTACTTCGCTGCACTTCTGACGTATCGAACGCAGCGAGATTGGCGTCGCAAACTCGCCCACACCTATTTGTCGGTGCCGCTTGAGTATCACCGTGAAACTCCGACTGGCGAGTTGTTAGCCCATGCTGATGCTGACATCGTCGCCTCAAGTGAGGTTATTAATCCGCTGCCGTTCAGCGTTGGTGTCATCACGCTCGCAGTTTTTGCCATTATCAGCTTGGCGACGGTCGACTGGTTCTTGATGTTGGTGGCAGTGGTGTTGTTTCCGCTGCTGGCGATCATTAATCAGATGTACACCACTCGGGCCGAGAAGCCTTTGGGTGTCGTGCAAGAGCGAGTCGGTCAGGTCAGCCGGATTGCGCATGAATCCTTTGACGGCGTACTCGTTGTGAAGACACTCGGCCGTGAAGACGAGGAAGTCGCGCGGCTTGAAGGGGCTGCAGACGAACTTCGGGCTGCTCGTGTTGGGCTCGGTCGTATTCGTGCTGTGTTCGAACCGATGATCGATGCGTTGCCGAGCCTCGGAATCATTGCGTTGTTGCTGATTGGTTCATGGCAAGTATCGATTGATCGCCTCAACACTGGTGACATTGTGCAGGCTGCTGCACTGTTTGGATTACTTGCCTTCCCGATGCGGGTATTCGGATACTTCTTGCAGGAACTTCCTCGAGCTGTCGTCGTAAGTGCACGCTTAGACAAGGTTGTCGCTGCACCTCACGAGCCCGGTGCTGCCACGGATACTCCACCGGCAGTTGGCGATGGTCCGCTGTCGGTCTCATTTGCAGATGTGTCGTTTCGTTATGGCGATGATCCGCCGGTGCTTGATGGACTCAACCTCAACATCGCCGCCGGATCAATCGTTGCGCTTGTGGGCGTTACCGGTTCGGGGAAGTCAACATTGTGTGAACTGATTCCCCGTCTCGTCGATCCCGATAGCGGCACTGTGGAGCTTGATGGCGTGGACATCCGCGAGTTCGACCCCGTCGCTGTGCGTTCCGAAGTGGCGCTGGTGTTCCAAGAGACATTCCTTTTCGCCGACACGGTTCGTGAGAACGTCACACTCGGTGATCCGATTGACAACGCGGTACTTGAGCGGGCCGCTTCAATCGCCCACGCAAGTGCGTTCGTACATCGTTTGCCCCATGGCTGGGACACCGGGTTGGGAGAGCGGGGAGTCACACTTTCGGGCGGTCAACGCCAGCGGCTCGCCCTGACTCGTGCGTTGTTGCGCGGCCCTCGCGTGCTCATCCTTGATGACGCCACCAGCGCAGTTGATCCAGTGATCGAGTCGGCGATTCTGCGCGATCTGCGTACCTCACTGGAAACAACCACGTTGGTGGTTGCTCACCGAGTGTCAACCATTGAACTCGCCGATGAAGTGGTGTTCCTCGATGGAGGCTGCATCGTGGCCACTGGTTCGCATCCAGAGCTGCTGGCGAATAATCCCGACTACGCCCGCCTCGTGCATGCCTATGTCGATCAGGAATCAATGACCGAAGGCATCGATCACGATGTGGCCGACGTCGGTACAAGCAGGTTGCCGTCATGAGCAACAAGCGAAATTCCGGTTCAGGCAACGATGTACCGCCTGAGAAGGATGAACTTTCGAGCCAGGCAAACGACGAACTCGCAAGGATGGAACACGCAGCGGCATTCGATGATCCGATTGCGCTCGAACACGAAGCGTTAGCGGCATCAGCTGAAGAAGACAGGACCAATGAACGACGACTGCGAGCGATTGCGGTCCTGCGGCGCGGATTCGCGCAGAGCCCCGAACTGGGAAGAGGCCTTCGACTGACGGTTCTGTTCGCCATGATCGGCGCAGTCGGCCGCTTGATCATTCCAGTGCTGATTCAGCAGGTGATCGACAAGGGCCTGCTTGCCGACGAGGGGTTTAACGCTGGCTTCACGATCACGGCCTGTGCTGTCGCTGCTGCGATCCTCGTTGCGGTCATGTTCCTCGCTCGGATCACCTATGTGCGTCTCGTGACGACGGCCGAATTGATGTTGCGCAATCTGCGGGTGAAAACGTTCTCGCATATTCATCGGTTGCCAATGGCCGATCATGAGTCCACCCGTCGGGGTGAACTCACCTCTCGCGTCACTAGCGATATCGAAACCATTGCCCGCTTTGTTCAGTACGGCGCGATGGCCTGGATCATCGACTCCGTTATCATCATTGGGACGCTCATCGTGATGAGCTTTTATGCATGGCAGCTTGCGGTCATCACGGTTGTTGCTGCGTTGCCGGTCTTGCCGTTGTTTCGGCTTATGCAGCGTCGTCAGTTGAAGGCGTACACGGTGGTTCGTAACCGAGTGGGTACGACGCTGTCGGAAGTGAGCGAGGCGGTACAGGGTGCAGCGCCGATTCGGGCCTACGGATTACAGCGCCGTTCGCGTGCTCGTCTTGACGATGCCATTCAGGACCAGTTCAAGTCGGAAATGAGCGCAGCCCGATGGTTTGCCTTCATGTTCCCGCTCGGCGATGCATTTGGTGGTGTTGCGCTTGCCTCGGTTGCGATGGCCGGCATTTGGTTTGGTGAATCCTGGGGACTGAACGCTGGAAGCTTGATCGCCTGTTTATTCCTTGTTCAGCTGATTCTCGGACCAGTCGCAGAGATTGGCGAAATTCTTGACCAGACTCAAACCGCAATTGCTGGCTGGTCCAAGGTGCTCGGTGTTCTCGACACGCCTGTCGACCTTGTTGAGCCCGAGCCGGGGGTGGAACTGCCCAATGGCCCGCTTGATGTGCGCGTTGAACATCTTGGCTTCAGCTATCAAACCGGCGGGCCCGTGCTGCGCGACGTCACTATCGATATTCCCGCTGGTGCGTCGGTCGCGATCGTGGGCGAAACCGGTTCGGGCAAAACCACCTTCGTGAAATTGCTTGATCGCCTCGCTGACCCTGTGGAGGGCTCAGTACTCGTTGGCGGAATCGGGCTCGATACGGTGAATCGTCAGTCGCGCACCGAACGCATTCGCATGGTGCCCCAGGACGGCTTCATGTTCGATACCTCGCTCGGCGAGAACATCGCCATGGGTCGCATAGGGGCAACGATCGACGATGTCCGTACATCAATTTCCGAACTTGGTCTCGAAACCTGGGTTGCAGGTCTGCCTCGTGGGCTCGATACCGAAGTGGGCGAGCGGGGCGAAGGTTTGAGTGTTGGTGAGCGCCAACTCGTCGCTCTTGCTCGTGCTCAGATGGCTGACCCCGGTCTTCTTATTCTCGATGAGGCAACGAGTGCGGTTGATCCTCGCACTGAACGCGCACTGACCACGGCGTTGCATCGCCTCGCTGAAGGCCGCACCACGATCAGTGTGGCGCACCGACTTTCGACTGCCGAACAGGCCGACCTCGTGCTCGTGTTCGATGCGGGCGAACTGGTTGAGCACGGTTCGCATGGCGAACTTGTCGCACGAGGCGGCCGTTATGCCGAGCTCTACCGGAGTTGGCTCGGCAACACTGGACAAAAAGCTGTCTAAGAAGTTGCCAAACACGCCATGTTCGTGGAGCCCGACGCTCTAGTGTCAGCCCATGGCCAGCAAAGAATTTCACGCACTGCAAGAAGCAATGGCAGCACGACCGGTTCCGCCGCCCCCGGCAGACATTGTTGAACAGCGCACTCGCATCGACGAGGCCATGGCGCAACTCCCACTGGCCGAGGGAACCGTTACCCAGCCTTTTGTTCGAAGCGGTGTTCCTGGCATTGAATGTCGGCCAGTCGAAATGGCGGACGACGCTCCGATCCTTCTCTATTTCCACGGTGGCGGTTTCCGAATCGCCTCAGCGCTGGCCTATCGCTCCTACGGGTCACATCTCGCCGCGGTCCTCGGCGCTCGAGTGCTGCTGGTTGAGTATCGACTCGCTCCTGAGCACAAGTTCCCCAAAGCGGTCGACGATTGCTTCGCCGTTTGGGAATCGCTTCTTGCCGAAGGAATAGACACCAGCCGCATCGTGATTGCTGGTGACTCAGCTGGTGGTGGACTTGCTGCATCGGTCACCATGCACGCGCTCGCCGACGGTGTGCTCCCCGCTGGTGTTATTTGTTGTTCGCCGTGGGTCGATCTCACGATCACCGCCGCCACCTACGACACCAATGCCGAATCCGACAAGTTGTTCTCTCGCACCTCGGCCGAAGAAGCAGCGCCGGCCTATCTCGGTGGAGCCGACCCGATGAATCCGATTGCTTCACCGCTCTTCGGAGATTGGAACGGCGCGCCGCCGTTGCTCATCCTCGTGGGCGATGCCGAGGTATTGCTTGACGACTCACGCAAACTCGCCGATGTTGCGAAGTCTGCAGGTGTTGACGTCACGCTCAGCGTGTATCCAGAGATGCCGCATATCTGGACGATGAGCTACCCGGCATTCCCGGAAGCCGTCGAAGGTGTTACCGAAATGGCCGAGTTCGTCGCCCGCGTCACCGCCTGAGCGAGTTACGTCGAGGGAAACCGACCGCGAGATGACCTAGTGGCGATCGCCGCTGCATCTCGGATCTTGGTTCCCGCGTTGATCACGGCTTCTGCATCAAGTCCGGGTGGAAATCCAGTTGCGGAAATCGCAGCAATCACATCGCCGTCAGCACCGAAGACGGGAGCGGCGATGGTGCTGACGTCGAACCGGCTGTTGGCTGTGAGGTCGACAATGGGGTAATCCTCAGTGGCGAGAACCGCAAATAATTCGGCAACGTCATTACGTAGCTCGGCGTTGCTGGGGGAATCCGAAAGGGAATAGGTGCGTTCACCGAGTAGGCGTTGGGTGTTGGAACTGGCAGTAACGGCGAAGCCACGCGTGCGAGCTAAGTCGAGAGACGCTTCGTAACGCGCAATCGCCGCCGATGAATTATCGGGAGAACGCGACAACCACTGTTTGATTTCGCGCTCATCAGACCATGCGAGAAATACTGCGCCAAGTGGCGGTAACAACGGCACGCGTTCGCCTTCGCGAACTCCGGGACCAAACGCGCTGTGTTGCCCTGAGCGCGCCACGAAAATGATT